>JAJEAI010000140.1 GCA_022824205.1 Candidatus Binatia bacterium | reverse complement strand
GGCCCCCCCTTCGGGTAAATCCCGCCTTCCCTAAAACAAAAAACCCCCCTTTTTTTTTGCTGCTAATTCCCCACCCACCACACTAGGCGCTTTTTGCTCTATGGAGGCATCCGGTGAGAAACATCACCCTGAGCGCGGACGAGAACCTGATCGAAGCGGCACGGCGGCGTGCCGCCGCCCAGCACACGACTCTGAATGCCCAGTTTCGGCTTTGGCTCGTGGACTACGTGGGGCAGGAAACGCGAGCCGCCCAAGCCATGCGGACGGTCCGGGAGATTCAAGGCAAGTTGCGAGTCGGGCGCAAGTTGACGCGGGAAGAAATGAATGAGCGTTGAAAGCTTTCTCGACACGAACATCTTCGTGTACCAGCTTGAGCGCCTGGACAGCCGCAAAGCCGACATCGCGGACGAATTGATTGCGCACGGGATCGAGACTCAAACGGCGTGCATCAGCTTTCAGGTGATTCAAGAGTGCCTCAATACCGCGATTCGCAAGGCCGAAGTACCGCTGAGCGAGGGCGAGATGCGCAGGTATCTGGTTGATGTCCTCAATCCTCTGTACCGGGTTCAGCCTGACCTCCGACTGTACGAAAAATCGCTGCAAGTCCGATTCCGTTATCGTTTCGGTTTCTATGACTCCCTCATCGTCGCCTCTGCCATAGAGGCCGGGTGCGAAACGCTCTTTACCGAAGACCTGAGCCACGGACAGCAGATCGAGGGAGTGACGATCGTCAACCCGTTCAGGGCATGAGGTCGGGCGTAAGCAGACCACGGGGACAAAGCTTCCCGTTGCCGCAGCCGAAGCGCTTGAACTCAATCGGCAAGACGCTTACAGCCCGTCATCGCGCGGTGGAATCTGCAACCCCCGCTGCACCGCCGGTCGGGCACCGACCCGGGCGAGCCAGTCCCGCACGTTGGGATAGCTGTCGAGGTCGATCTCCTGCATCCGCCAGCGGTAGATCCAGGGGTAGGCCGAGATGTCGGCGATGGAGTAGTCGCCCGCCAGGTAGTCCCGGCCTTCCAGTCCGCGGTTGAGCACGCCGTAGACGCGGTTGTTCTCCACCTGCGCGTCACCGAGGTAGGCGTGCTCTTCGCCGGCGTCGCGGCGGCGGATCTGCCAGTGCACGCCGAGGCCCGTGTGGGTGATGTGGCCGGAGGCGAAGAAGAGCCAGTTCAGGACCTCCATGCGCGCCGCCGTTTCGTGGGGCAGGAGCCGCCCCGACTTCTCCGCGAGATAGATGAGGATGGCGCCGGACTCGAACACGGTGACGGCTTTGCCGCCGGGGCCGTCGTCGTCCACGATGCAGGGGATCCGGCCGTTGGGGTTGATGGCGAGGTACCAGTCTTCCTTCTGTTCCAGGTTGTCCAGGTCCATGGGCCTGACGGTGTAGTCCAGGCCCGATTCCTCGAGCATGATGGAGGCTTTGCGGCCGTTGGAGGTGGCCTTGCTGTACAGGATGATCATCGTGGTTCCTTTCGGCAGCGCGGTGACCCGGCGTCCCCTCTGGCGCCGTTCGGCCCGTCGCGAGACGGTTTATAGCGACTTCAGGGATTTGCTGTAAACTGAACCGTGGGGGGATGCATTTCCCCACACCCCCACATCCTGTTTCGAGGACGCTGTTCCATGACGACACCCTATCGCGACATTCTGGACAAGGTGCGGCTGGCGTTTCCCCAGCCGGTGTCCGACCCCATCCACGACTCCTACTTCATCCACTCCATCATGCGCGCCCTCGACCAGGTGGACGCGCTGAAGACGGAGTTGCCCATCCTCGGCGAGCTGACAGCGGGGGACTTCGAGGCCGCGCGCACGGCGGCTTTGCCGGAGGGGACGTTGTCGGTGGAGGCGGTGACCGCCGACCTCGTGGGTTACTTGCGGGGCATGACCGTCTTCGGCCACCCGCGCACGCAGCAGAACGTGATCCCGCCGCCCACCATCCCCAGCGTCATCGGCGTGCTGCTGGCGGCGCTGTACAACCCCAACGTCGCTTGGGACGAGTACAGCCGGCTCGTGGCGCTGGCCGAGGTGGAGGCCGCGGGCATCACCGCCGGACTCATCGGCTACGACCCGGAGCGGGCCGGCGGCGTGTTCACTTTCGGCGGCACCGGCACATCGCTCTACGGCGTCAAGATGGGACTGGAGAAGGCCTGCCCGGACACCATCCAGAACGGCGTGTCCCAGGAGGCCGTGATCCTGGTGTCGGACACCGGCCACTACTGCGCGGCCAACATCGCCGGCTGGCTCGGCCTGGGCACGCGCAACCTGATCACGGTGCCGACGACTACGGACAACGAGATCGATGTGGCCCAGTTGGAGCAGGCCGCCCGAAACGCCCTGTCGGAAGGCAGGAAGATCGCCGCCATCATCGCTACCATGGGCACCACCGACTCCTTCGGCCTCGACGACCTGAAGGCCATCGCGGCACTGCGGGACACGCTGGTGGACGAATTCCGGCTTCCCTACCGCCCGCACATCCACGCCGACGCGGTCATCGGCTGGGCGTGGTCGGTGTTCAACGACTACGACTTCGAGGCCAACCCGCTGGGTTTCCGGCCGCGCACCCTGCGCGCGCTGGCGGGAGCATGCCGCCGCATCCGCCACCTGCCGCTGGCGGATACCGTGGGCGTGGATTTCCACAAGACCGGCTTCGCGCCGTACATCTCAAGCCTGGTGCTGGCCAAGGACCGCACCGACCTCCAGCGGCTGGCGCGCGACCCGGCACAGATGCCCTACCTCTACCACTTCGGCGAGCACCGGCCCGGCATGTACACCCTGGAGACCTCCCGGGCCGGCACCGGCCCCCTCGCCGCCATCGCCAACTACCGCCTGTTCGGCCGCCAGGGCCTCCAGGTGGTGCTGGGGCACATCGTGGAGATGGCCCAGCTCCTGCGCGAACATCTCGAAGGGCATGAAGGCAGCACCGTGGTCAACCGCGACAACTTTGGCACAGTGAGCCTCTTCCGCGCCTATCCGCCCGGCGTGGACACCTTCGCCATCAAGCGCCAGGAGTTCGAAGACCCCGCCTACCGCGACACCCTGCTGGCCCACAACGACTTCAACCGCAAGGTCTTCCAGTACGTCCACTCCGAAGCCATGGCCGGCCGCGGCGTCGTCATCTCCGCCACCGACTGCTACCGCCGCACCGCCTACGGCGAGCCCATCTACGCCTTGAAGTCGTACATCCTGTCGCCGTTCGTCGACGAGGCGGACGTGGAGGCCGTGGTGCACAAGATCATGGAAGCGCGGGAGAAGGTGGGGTAGGGGGGTGAGCCGCCGAATGTTAGGCGACAATGGTTCAATCGTCCGGAAAGTAATCCGAGTCTATCCTCTTCACCTCGTAGGTTTCTTCGGTCGTGACGGGCAGTCTCTTGTCACCCAGCGCGATAAGTGAGTATCGGCAACGCTTCCGTTTCCAAGGTGGAGAGGTCGAGTCGTGTGGAAGCATTGTCGATGTCGAAGCCGACGACGTCCCCGTTAGCGTCGAGATCGACATTGAGGCCTCCAACAATCTCGCGTGTCTCGGTGCCTGACCCTGCCTTGAACTCGACGTACAGGCTGTCGGTCTCGGGATAATAGTGCAGCTTCATCGTTCTCCCTTTCGAAAACCGCGATCGAAGAAGGCGTTATGTATGGTTTCACCATCGTCGAGCGTCACGACTCTCAGAACACGGGACGTCGTCTCCCCTGGGCGCGTGACGGTGCCCTAGAAGCGTATTCGGCCGTCCGGTTGAGTCTCACGGTGGAGCGGCGCGGCCATGATGTCAAGGCACCACTGTGGGTCAATGTAGGGGCGCTTGCGTCGCACCTGTTCGTCGAAGTACCGGGTTGTCTTCATGACGCCCGCCATGACTTCCCTGTCGTCGTTTTCCTCCTCACGCCCCATCCAACTCCCTGTGCAGCCACCTCAATATCGTCGGAAACACGTCCGGCGACTCGCCCATGTGGCCTCCCGGGAACAGGCGCATGGTCTTGGGGTCGCCGCATTCGAGGAGCATGAAGAAGTCCTCGATGGGGACCTGGAGGTCGTCCTTGCCGTTGACCAGGAGCATGGGGGCGCAGGGATTGTCGAGGAGGTCCTGGTCCTTGAGAGAGAGGATGGGCATGATTTCGCAGAGCTCCTCGAAGGTGCGCTTGCCGAACAGGTTGGCGCGGGCCTCGATGAGGTCGAAGAGGTAGGAGGAGGCGTTGCGAGACCTCTGCTGCCAGTCGGGCTGGAAGAAGCCGTGGATGCCGCCGCCCCAGTTGACCGCGGCGCGCAGGCGCTCGGGCTCAACGTGGGCCAGCTTGGTGGACCAGTAGCCGCCGAAGCTGGCGCCGAGGACGGCGATGCGGCCGGAATCCACTTCCGGCCGGGTCACGAGGTGGTCCAGGGCCTTGGTGTAGACCTCGTGGGCGGTGTCGGAGGCGAGCACCGGGGACTCGCCGGTGCCGGGGCTGTCCATGATGAAGCAGCCCCAGCCCTCGGCGAGCATGGACTCGACGAAGCTGTGGCGCTCTTCCTTCCAGTTGTCGATGCCGCCCCAGTGCATGATGACCGGCGCGGGCCGTCTGGGGGGCAGGCGCAGGTAGCCGACCACCTCCTTGTCGCCCAAGGGTAGGGCGATGCGTTCCAGAGGCGGGTCGAAGTAGCGGGAGGCGGCAAGGTAGTTCTCGATGGTCTTGCGGTAGGCCTCCTGCTTGCCGGGCGAACTGGGGAAGGGATGGCGCGCCGCGCCGTACCACGCGGCGGCCTGGAAGTAGGCCGCCTTGGCCTCATCGGCGCTGCCCTTTTCTTCGGCTTCCTTGGCGGTCCTTTCCCAGCACGCGCCGGGTTTGCTCCAGGCCTCGGCCCAGGCGTCGGCGTCCATGCTGGTGAGTTCCGCCAGGGCGCCTTCGGCTTCGGCCGGGTCCATGAGATGGAATGGGCTGCGGTTGCCCACGCGCTTGCGGATGCGGTCCTTGATTTCGTCGAGAGTTGCGGCTTCGGCCATGAAGGGTCCTCCAGGTTCGGGGTTCTTGTCCGATGCGAATCCGTTGACGAATATGTCGCTGAACCATGCGCAGTGCGAGGCGCTGTTTGCCGGCCTGCGCGCGCGCCGGGGTCCGGGGCGCGCGCCGCGCGACCCCTCTCATCCGGCCGTCCCATCGCCCCCGCCCTCGCGCGAACCCGGCCCGGCGTTCACCACCGCGCGGTGAGGGTGGCCCCGAAACGGTGCTCGGCGCCGTCGTCGTTGGCGGGCTCGAGCCGCGAGCCCTCAAGCCGCAGCTCGAACGCCTGCGCCTCGGCGCCCTCGAGGCGCCAGCCGAAGCCGAGGCCGAGCCGGTGTCCGGCCTCTCCGCCGGCGCTCTCCTCGCGCGCCGCCTCGACGTCGAGGCCGAAGGCGAGGCCCGTGCGCGTCTCCTCGGCAAGACGCCAGCCGACCACCAGCTCGCGCGCCCCGTCGGTCAGCCCCAGCCCGAGCTCGGGCGTCCCCGTGTAGCGGTCGTGGAACAGCGCGAACCCGTAGCCGAGCTTCGCCTCGAGCGCGCGGCGCTCCATCTCGTTCCCATCATTCTCGTTCGCCGCCCCGAGCACAGTCTCCGTCCCCGCCCCGAACAGCGCCTCCACCCCGCCCGAGGCATGCGCGCCCACCGTCCGGGCGATCGACATCGAAGGACCGCGCGCCGACTCGGGCGCCGGGTCCCAGGCGAGCGAGCCTGCGAAGCCACGCTCGCTGAAGCTCCCGTCCTCGTGGGTCAGGAGACCCCGCGCGCGCATCTCCGCGCTCAGGCCCCGTGCCGGGTCGCTCCACGCGAGACCCGCCCCGATGTCCGCGCCGAACCCGGTCTCCGCGTCGCCCCCGTCATGGCGCACCCCGAGCTCCACGCTCGGCACGAGGCTCGCGCCGCCCGCGAAGCGGAATGCCCGCGAGCCCTCCAGCCCCAGCCGAAGACGCGTCACCTCGGCCTCCGACGCCGCAAGATTGCCCGTATCCCCGCTGACCGCATCCGACGTCGTGCGCACCGCCATCGCGTCCGACGTCACCGCAAGCTCCGCGCCGCCCTCCGGCGGCGCCTCCACGAGCACCCCGCGCACCCCCACCGAGGCCATCGCGAGGTCCATGCCGGTCTCCAGCGCCGCCTGGCCCTCGGGCTCCAGCGTCAGCGTGCCCTCGCCGTAGCCCGCTACCCCCCACACAGAGACCCGCTCGCTCACCGCGTAGCGTCCCCAGGGGTAGAGCCCGGTCAGGTCCGCCTCGATGGTTCCCGAACTCGCGCCCCGATAGCCGCCGCTGCCCCGCGCATGCGAGAGCATCAGCCCCGCCGTCGCGCGCCCGCGCGTGAAGTCCGCACCGAGCATCAGGTTGCCGACCTCGCCGTCGAGGGCGAGCTCGTCCTCGCGCCCGTCGAAGCGAGAGACCGCGCCGCGGCCCCAGGCCGACACCGTCCCGCCCTCCGCACTCCCGCCGGTCAGCGCGAACGACGTCCCGGCGAACAGCTCGCGCCCCGACACCGCGCGCGTCCCCGAGAGCGCGGCCCGGTCCTCCTCTCCGTCGGTGCCGTGCAGCCATGCGGCGAGCGCCCCCGCGCGCGTCTGCCGGTCGCGCTCCGCCAACGCGTCCGCGTCCCTGGACGACGGGCCGGAGGAGAGCCTCTGCCCGGCCACCGTCGCCTCGACACCCGGCGCCTGCGCCGCCCCCATGCGCGCGTCCACCGCCTCGAGCACCTGGTCCGCGACCGTGCGCCCGAAGCGCGCCATCCACACCCGCGGCATCGCATCCGAGTTCTCGATGGTCCCGGTCGCCGTGCCGTCCGCGATCCGCGCCCCCGACGGGTTCGACAGCACCAGATCGAAGGTCTCGCCGTCGTCGTCATGGGCGTCGTTCCGGATCGCCACCCGCACCGTTTGCGTCGTGGACTCTCCGACCCCGAACGTCAGCGTCCCGGAGGTTGCGGTGTAGTCCGCCCCCGCCCCCGCCGTGCCGTCGCGCGTCGCGTAGTCCACCGTGATGGTATTGAGCGCGGGCTTGTCCAGGCTCACCTGGAACGCCATCGTCGCGCCCGGACCCTCGGTCGCCTCCGCGTCCGCCACCGAAATCGCCGGCCAGCCCCGGACGGTGATCGACAGGTCGTGCGAAAGCGGAATCCGGCCTTCGCGGTCTTCCGTCTTCGCGCAGGGCACGCCGCCGCTGCCGCACGGCCGGTTGCCGCGCAGCACGACCGTCACGTCGTCGAAGCCGTCCGGCTCCACCCTCACCCGCCAGAGATCGCTGCGCCTGTTCACGCGCTGGGTTCGCACGACCTCGCCGTTGGTCACGTCGAAGGCCTGCGGGAACCTGAACTGACCCGCCGTGATCGGGGCGTCGAAGGCAATGCGCAGCTCGAACGGGTTCGACCCGTCATGCCCGGCGGGGACTTCGGCGACGCGCGCCGTGAGCGCGTTCGAGGTGATGGTCCCCGTCGCGGTTTTGTCGGCGATCGCCACGGGCTTTCTTACGCCCGTAAACCCGTTCGTCTCGTAGGCGTCGGTGATCTCCATGATCACGGTCTCGCCGTCGTCGTCGACATTGTCGTCCATGAGCCCGACCCCGATCACAGTGCTGGTGACGCCCTTCATGATCGTCACCATCTCATCGCCGCTCGGGGAGTAGTCCACCATTTCCGTGGCCGTCCCCCCGTCGGTCGTGCGCACCCATACCACCGTGGTCGATCTCGTCGCCTTCGACAGCGTAATGGTGAAGCGCAAAACGCCGTTTTTCTCGCTACCGACGGTGTCGGCGATGGAGACCGTCAGCGGCGGCAATTCGGGTTTGAGCGTGAGCGTCACGTCCTCGCCCAGCCTCCCGCCGGCCAGCGAGCAGAGCGCGCCGTCCTCATAACAGGCCCGGCTTCCCGGGAGCGTCACCTCCACCGCGCCGCTCGGAGTGTCCGGCATGACCTGCACGGTCCACTTGTCCGTGACCTGACGGATGCGACCGTCGATCGTCTTGTACCGCGGGTGAGTCCGTTGCCGTTTCGCGCTCACCACGGCGCCGCCCTCCACGACGAACGCATGGTCGCGCATCTCTCGCCACGGCATCCACGTATCTTCGCTCAGCTTGAGCTCCATGGCGTAGCGCACCTTTCCCGCCTCGTCGGTGACGCTCTCCAGCTGGCTCAGGGTGGCCGTCAGAGGCTCGGGCCGGTCCCCGTTGGCGTAGCCGCGCAGCTCCATCATCAGGTGCTTTGTGCTGGGAGAACCCCAGGTCGCGTCGGTCTGCTGGCCGCGCGCGCCGTCCCCGATGCTCCAGCCCGGAAGGGCGCCGGAGTCCTCGCGGCCGGTGTTCGTGTAACTCCAGGTCGGCTTGGGGGCGTCCAGCCCATTGTTGACGATAACCCAGTACTGCCTCTCCTGCTCCAGCGTCGTGCCCGCCGGCGCGGCGAACGTGACCCGCGTGTTCGCCACGATGCTCGCCGGGGTGTTGAGCGCGACGATACGAGTACCGGGAGCGCCCGAGCTGTCCCCGTGAATCGCGACATATGTGTTCGATGCCTCGAAACCGGCCACCGAGATGCCGGCCTTGACCGTCACGCTGGACAGGGTGTACCCCGCTGCGTTCGTTCCCGTAGTGAACTGCTGGGCCTTTACTAAAAGCAGATCGTTGCTCTCCGTGCGGCCGATGTTCGAGACTAGCCTCTCGACCGTTTGTGCCACCGCGGGCGCCGTACCCATCCCGGCCAGCACCGCCACAAAAAGCGCGGCGCCGCGCACCGCATTGGCACACCGCGCGGCGCGTAGTCGCGGATTCGAGCGGCCTGCCGCGTTCCTGCGCCCGGCCCGGGCGGCTAGGGCTAGCCGGGCTAGGCCTACCGAGTCATGACAACAAAGACATGACAACAGGCTAGCCCGGATATTTCACCAAGGCGGGTTTGCGGCGTAGGGAAGAGGGTATCAGCGGGGCAGGAGGCGCCATAGGGGTTCAATTCTGGTCCGCAGAGGG
>JAJEAI010000115.1 GCA_022824205.1 Candidatus Binatia bacterium | reverse complement strand
CACCACGGCCGCGGGGTCGCCTTGGCGGTAGTACACCGCCATGCTGCCGGCCACATAGGCGTCTTGCCGGGCCTTGAAATGTGTGTCCAGCTGGTCGCGCATATCGATGATTGACCGCGCATGCGGGTCGGTCTCCATCAGCACCTTGCCGTCGGAGTAGGGGTATTCCACCGGTTGTCCCCCAGCCGGGTGGGCGCGGGCGTCCAAGAGTGCGTTGGGCGCGGCCATGGCTGCATGATAGCAGGCGGGATTGCGCCCGGGACTGCAGTCGGCTCCGGCCTGCTGATCACCTCCCGTTCGCTCGGCGCAGGCAGCTGAGGCCCAGCGTCAAACCGGCAGAGAATCGCTCCCCACGATCGAACTTGACTCCACCGTCAAGCTTGCGCCGAGACAAGGAGTCTAGTCCGGTTCAAGCTGCTGCACTGGAGTCAATGACTTGCGGGACTGACAACGCCGAGTTCTGTGGTCGAACTGGGCAAATGATTGATTCTAAGGGCCTTCGGCTGGAGTTAGAGCGCGCGAATTCGGTAGCAGATGTGTGACTTGCAGGAGTATTTATGGAGGCCGGCTGGGCCAGATGTCAGCTGTGTCGGGCTTGGAGAAGCCTCGCTCGTCCTCATTCGGTTCAAATCGCCACCATGCGGATTCTCCTTTAACTCGATGGAAACTCGTCACTTACACGCGATGAGGTGCTAGCGAACCGGACACTAGTGTGGAACATTCTCGCTTGCGCTTCATTGCAGCGTCAGGCAATGCGCGCATTCCGTCCCAGAATCCGCATTAAGGCTCGATCCTCTACCGCCCGGTCACGATCTCTCAAGATCGCAGAAGCATTCGTGGCCCGCAGGCGCTCTTGTTGGAGACGAGCGCGAAACTGGATACAAGAATGCGGTGGTATGATTCCGGGCGTGGCAGTCGCATCGAAGCAATCTCTTCGGCTGGACAGGACTTGGTGCAGTCCCACAATGCCGGGTGTGCTGATTGCGGGCGCGACTTTGGCCCTGGCGGGCACTGCCTTGGCAGACTCCAGCCAGACCGCGGGCTTCTCCGGCTCCTCCGAAATCTACGCCCCTCCCCGATCAGCGGCTAGTCCCGGACTGGATTTCGCTCCTCGCCGGATCACCATTTCAGGAAGGAAGCTCACGATCCCTGCCATCGCGTCGGCCGAACAGTCCCAGTACGGGCAGCTGTTCACTTTGATCGAACTGCTCAACATCTCGGACGCAGATGCCGACCTGTCCTTCGAACTCAGGGATGCGAGCGGGAACCCGCTCGAGATGCCGTTCTACAACGTAGCCTGTCCCGCTTGCCCCGGTATCGCACTTTCGAGCCATTCGACGACCTTGGCGGCCAAGGAGGCCGCGCGCCTGCACATAGTGCACCAGAATCCGACAAAGCTTGGCTGGGCCGAGTTCGCTATCGAGCCAGAGGCAGCGGTGGCGGTTTCTGCCCAGCTCTGGATCACCGCCGATGACGGAACCGTCAGCTTCGCGGGAATCCCCCCCACCTCCGCTTACCGGCAGGCGTTTCTGTACCTCGACAACACCTCGGACTTCGACACAACGCTCGCTTTGGTGAACCTGCATGCCACCAGCGCGCAAGATCTCGCACTCCATTTCCGCGCGGCCCACGACCCGAGCGTCACCTGCGAGGCCAGCAGGCAACTTCCGCCATTCGGACAGGCCGTGCTCAATGCGGTCGAGTCGCTGCCGTGCTCTGTTGGCAACCTCGGGCTGCTCAGCATCGCAGGCACGCATGACTTCACGGGGATTGCGGTGGTGGCAAACACGGAGCACGGCGGCGCGTTCGCGCGCCAGTTTGTCCAGCCGGCCCAGCCAGAATTCCCTGCCCTGCCGCATTGGACCGTCTCTTCCGGGCAGGTGAGCTTCGGCGGCCGCAGCAGTTCGGGCTGCCTGACGGTTTCCAATCTCTCGATCCAAGGAGCGATTCACACGGTGCACAGTTCGCGATGGCAGCAGCGAACCGGCGAATTCAGCCCGTGGGTCGATGTGCCGGGTTCTGACCGCGTCAGCCAAGTTTGCGCCCACTCGCCGAGCGCTCCCGGCTTGTACCGCGGCGTAGCGGAGATCAGCATCGACGGCACGAGTGGGATGTACGCCACCAGCGACGTGCTTGCCGTCGTAGCGGAAAAGCCACCGGGCGATGCTTCCGGCGCGCGGTTCAACGTCGGCGACACAATCCCCGACATGCCCGGCGGATCTTGGGTTCCAAGCTTGGTCGAGACCGGCAAGGGTGCCAGCTTCCTCTCCTCCGGTGGAACGGTGACACTCTCCTGGAACTCCTCCGCCGGGGTCGTCCAGTACAGCACGCTCAGTTGGACGTGCGCCAGCAGCGGGGGCTGTGAGATCGTCAACGGCAGGGTCACCAAGGGCACGATCGTCCAATCCGGGGGGCAGGAAGGTGACGGCACGGCTGTCGACCAGCGTCCGCGCTTCGGCTCTACGACGGTGAGCGCCCAGAGCTTCAAGGTCGGGGTGGCCATTGCTCCGCTGACCCTGCCACGAGCTAGCGGGGGTAACGGCACGCTGACCTACAGCCTCGTGCCCAGCGTGCCCGGCCTGACGTTCAACCCGCCCTCTCGCACGCTCTCCGGAACACCCTCGAGTGTCGGCAGCTACGCGATGACCTACACCGCAACGGACGCTGATGGCGATAGCGATTCCCTCAACTTCACAGTTTCCGTCGCTGCGCCGAGTCCGGCGATTGGTGGGGGCGGAGGCGGAATTGCACTGCCCACCGGAGGCGACATGGTAGGTAATTTCGAACTGCTCGCAGCCCATCAAAATTCCCGAGGGTTCGCATACGCCAACAACCGCTTCTATGTCCTCAAATGGCAGCACGATATGGTCTACGCCTATACCGGGACGGGCCAGCGCGACCCGGACAACGACTTCGATGTGGTCGGCATCGATGTCGGCCCCCTCCACAGATTTGCCTACGCCAACGGTCGGTTCTATCTCTTTCACCTACACGGATGGGGGGGCAAGCTCTTTGCATATACGGTGACGGGTCAACGCGACGCCTCAAGTGACCTCGACGCGCCCGGAGGCATAGGGCTGAGAGGGATTGCCTATGCCGAAGGTCGATTTCACGTCGTCCATGGCGGCAAGGTCTACGCCTACACAGCCGCAGGCGACCGCGACGCGCAAGCAGATTTCGACCTTGGCGGCGACAATCGCAGTCCCAACGGGATCGTCCATGCCGCCGGCAGGTTTTTCGTCGTCGACTCACAGAAGGTCTTCGCCTACACGGGCTCGGGAGCCCGGGATGCCGAGGCCGACTTCGCGTTGGAGTGTGACAATGGCGACTCGACAGGGATTGCATACGCCAACGGTGCCTTCCATGTGCTTGACTGGATGGACAGGAAGATTTACACGTATGCTGGCACAGGCGGAAGCACGGACTTGTCGCTCTGCTTCCCTGCCGGCAGCAGTCCAGGTAGGCAGACATATACGGTCGGCAGGCCGATTTCCACCTTGAGGTTGCCGCCCGCGCGTGGCGGCGATGGCCCGTTGACCTACAGCCTCGCGCCCAGAGTGCCCGGCCTGACTTTCAATCCGTCCTCTCGCACGCTCTCCGGAACACCGTCGGGTGTCGGCAGCTACGCGATGACCTATACAGCAACGGACGCTGATGGCGACAGCGATTCCCTCAGCTTCACCGTCTCTGTCGCTCCGGCGAGTCCAGCGAGCGGCGGCAACGAGTCCGGCAGCGACGGCCGGTTCAACGTGGGCGACACGATTCCCGACATGCCCAGCGGGTTCTGGGCTCCAAGCTTGGTCGAGACCGGCAAGGGCGCAAGCTTCGTGTCCTCCGGCGGAACGGTGACACTCGCCTGGAACTCCTCCGCCGGGGTCATCCGGTACAACACGTTGAGCTGGACGTGTGCCAGCAGCGGGGGCTGTGAAGTCGTCAACGGCAGAGTTACCAAGGGCACGGTCGTCCAATCCGGGGAGCAGGAGGGTGACGGCACGTCTGTCGACCAGCGCCCGCGCTTCGGCTCTACGACGGTGAGTGCCCAGAGCTTCAAGGTCGGGGTGGCCATCGCTCCGCTGACCCTGCCGCGAGCGAGTGGGGGGGACGGCACACTGACCTACAGCCTCGCGCCCAGCGTGCCCGGCCTGACTTTCAATCCGTCCTCTCGCACGCTCTCCGGAACACCGTCGGGTGTCGGCAGCTACGCGATGACCTATACAGCAACGGACACTGATGGCGATAGCGATTCCCTCAACTTCACCGTCTCCGTCGCTGCAGAGAGTCCAGCGAGCGGCGGGAACGAGTCCGGTAGCGACAGCCGGTTCAACGTGGGCGACACGATTCCCGACATGCCCAGCGGGTTCTGGGTTCCAAGCTTCATCGAGACCGGCGAGGGTGCCAGCTTCGTGTCCTCCAGCGGAACGGTGACACTCTCTTGGAACTCCTCCGCCGGGGTCATCCGCTACAACGCGTTCAGCTGGACGTGTGCCAGCGGCGGTGGCTGCGAAGTTGTTAACGGTAGAGTCACCAAAGGAACGGTCATCCAATCAGGAACAGGTGGCTAAGAGGATCCTGCGGACAGAACGCGGCCCGGCGGTTGCGCGCGCCCGTGGCTCGACAGCGTCCCTTCCGCCGGGTGTGTTCAAGGGAACAAGCGCCACCGAGGGTCCGGTGTAAGGGCGGCGAGGCGG
>JAJEAI010000142.1 GCA_022824205.1 Candidatus Binatia bacterium | reverse complement strand
CCTCGGTCTGCTCCTGCCACAGCCCCCGCCCAGCCCGCCCCCTCAAATCCCCCTCCGATTCGCTTAAAATTTGTGGGACAGCAGTGATTCTTGGTGAAATCTAGTTCGCGATAAAACAAAGAGATGCCGAAGCGTTCGGCTGACAGAATAAAGGGTTCGGGCAAGACGTCACCAAGTAGGAAAGTTAAGTAACCATGAGCCAATTGTATGTCCAGTATGTCGTGCCTAGTTCGTGATGCGGCTTCAGTCAGTCTTATCGTCAACTGTCCTGGGTCGTAGATCATAGCGAAACCATGACGTTGACCACCCGCGCGTGCCGCTGAAGTGAAGCTTATAGGGGAAGAAGCTTTGTCTTCATACACGGCGGTGATTGAGGCGTCGACAAATTCCTCTGGTGGTGAACTGAAGACATGGCTGATGGCTTGGGTCGAAAAGTCTTGTGAAAGGGACGCGAGAAGCGCGCGGCGCTGGTTGTGAATCAGTTCGTTGTTGACGGGGAAACTAGCCACACCATCTCGGCGAAGTTGCTGGTAGACGGTGTGTAAGTCGAGAATGTTGACGGCGGGGGTCGGGCTTCCAAGTGGAGGACGCTCTTCAAGTCCGAAAACGCCTTCGGCGCCCGGCCATCCGGGCCACATTCTCAAGAAGCCGTACAGCGTGTATGCGATATATGTTTTGCCCGTGTTATTTCGTCCCGCGATGACGGTGAGGTTGCCGAGTGTCAGCTCGGCGTTCTTCGTTGGTCCGATGTTACGGAATTGAAACGTTACTGGTACAGGGTTCGCCTTGTTTTGCATCACCTGTCTCCGTCAAAGTACCTTCCGCGTTTGCCGCAGTCTCGGCGGAAGGTGCGCTTCGGGGTCCATCCGCGATCGAATGGCTCACTTCGCCCGCGGCCCGAAGGGTTCCGGCCGGAACGGCTCGTCGCGGGCCTCGAAGAAGGCGCGCAGGCCGCCTTGCTTGCGGGCGTCTTCCAGGCGCTTGTTGAACTCCTCGCGCTTGGAGAGGCGGGCCATGGCGCTCAGTTCGGAGTTGAGGAGCCAGGCCTTGTGGAGGCCCATCATCTCCAGGCCCTGGGTGGCGATGGCGAGGTTGATCTTGACGGTCTCGGGCGGCACCAGGGCGACACGCTCGACCATGCGAAAGCATTCCTCCAGGAGGTCGTCCCGCGGCACGACCTTGTTCACCAAGCCGATGCGCAGGGCTTCGGCGGCGTCGACGTGGTCGCCGGTGAGGGCGTAGCGCAGGGCGTTCTTCGGGCCGGCCAGCAGCACCCAGATGAAGTCGGTGCCGGAGGCGTGGCGCACCTGGGGCTGGCCGAAGACGGCGTCGTCCGCGGCGACCGTGAGGTGGCAGGTGAGGGCGAGCCACGAGGCCGTCCCCAGGCACCAGCCGTTGATCGCGCCGATGATGGGCTTGGGATACTCCCAGCGGTACAGGCGCCGGCGCAGGATCTCCTCGCGGTCCTTGTCCCGCACCTCATCGAACTCCTTGTAGAGCGGGACGCCTTCGGGCAGGGCCTGGGGCCAGACGGTTTCCGAAACGCCGTCGTCGGTCATGTCCTCTCCGCTGGAGAAGCAGTCGCCCGCGCCGGTGAGGATGACGCCGCGCACCCCAGGGTCGTCCTTGGCCTCGGCCAGGGCCGTGTCGAGCTCCGCCAGCAGGGCCTCGCTCAAGGCGTTGCGCCGTTCCGGGCGGTTCAGGGTGATGAGCGCGCCGCTGCGCCGCTTTTCATAGAGAAGGTTCTGGTACGCGGACATGGGTTCTCCTTGCAAGGGTCGTCCTAATCCCTGGGCTTCGACCGCGGGCCGAAGGGTTCGGGCTGGAACGGGCCGTCGCGCAGTTGCAGGTACTCGCGGATGTTTTTCTCGCGCGCTTCGTTGAGCGGGCGCCGGTGCTCCTCGCGCAGCATGACGTGGGCCGGGGCCGAGAGCTGCGAGTCGAGCATGAGGGCGTCGCGGAGCCCCATCATCTCCATGCCCAGGGTGGCGATGGCGAGGTTGATCTTGACGGTCTCGGGCGGCACCAGGGCGATGCGCTCCGCCAGCTCGAAGCACTCGTCCAGCAGCCGCTCGTGCGGCACCACCTTGATGACGAGGCCGATGCGGAGAGCCTCCTGCGCGTCGATGTGGTCGCCCACCAGGCCGTAGCGCAGCGAGTTCTTGACGCCGGCGAGCATGGTCCAGAGGAAGCTCGTGTTGGAGCCGTGGCGCACCTCGGGCTGGGCGAACACGGCCTGCTCGGAGGCGATGGTGATGTGGGTGCACAGCGCCAGCCACGAGCCCGCGCCCATGGCCCAGCCGTTGATGGCGCCGATGACCGGCTTGTCCATCTCCCACAGGCGCAGGAAGTGGTTGCCCTCGCGTCCGCGCCAGGAATCGATCCAGTCGGACGCGGACTGGCCCGTGGGGACGCCGTAGGGCCATTGCAGGTCGCGCCGCCGGCCCGGCTTGGGGCCTTGGTCCATGCCCGCGGAGAACGCGCGCCCGGCGCCGGTGATGATGATGGCGCGCACCTCGGGGTCGGCCACGGCGGCGTCCAGCGCGGCGGACATCTCGTCCTGCACCGTGGGGCTGATGGCGTTCATCACCTGCGGCCGGTTGAGCGTGATCAACCCCGCGGCGCCGCGCTTCTCGTAAAGGATCTCGGTGTAGTCTCCCATGGGGTCTCCCTCTCCCTATCGTTCCTTCTTCCAGACGATGCGGTAGATGCCGGCGATCTCCGACAGCGGCATGATGATGGGATCGTAGCCGTGGGCGATGCTGATGAGCACCAGGTGGCCGTTTTCCCTCTTGATCCGCTTGATCAGGTACTCGCCGCCCACGGTCTTGACGACGCAGTAGTCGCCGGAATGCCATTCCTTGTCGGGCGAGCATACCACGATTTCCCGGTCTTCATAGCGCGGGCTCATGGAGTGGCCGCGCACCTCGACGCCGAAGGCGTTGGCGTCCTTGAGGTCGTAGGGCCGCGATACCCGGCGCCATCCCTCGCCCACGGGGAAGCCGTCCTCGGAGAACTCGCCCCGGCCGGCGCCGGCCCGCCCCACGACGGGCAGGTCGTCGGGCACGTGCCCGGACACGTCGCGGACCTGGTCGCTGGTTGCCAGCAGCCATTCCAGCGACACTCCGCACACCGAAGCCAACCGGTGCAGGATGGCGGACTGCGGCGCCCGGTCGCCGGCCATGTAGTTGTAGACCGCGGTCTTGGAGATGCCCGCGCGCTGTGCCACCTCCATGGGGTCGCGTTCCGCCAGGGCGAGCGTCAGGCGGCGGGCCAGGTCGGTCTTTGGAAGTCTTGTCTTTTTCCTCGGCATGATGTATGTAGTTCTCAGTTGAAAAAAAGCTTGACATCATAGTAGTCAATTGATAACTTCCCGTCAAGCGCAGTCATGACGCGACTTCCAGGATCAAGAAAGGGAAGCAATGCCACGCGAGACAAGACGACATCTGAGACCGGTGGACGGAGGCCGGGAAGTTCCGAAGAAATGGGTCGAGGTGGACGCCTCGCTGGTGGGGTTGTCGGTGCTGTCGGCCCTGCACAAGATCGATGACGGCGAAGAGGGTGTGGCGGACGTGGACGTGGGTGGCCGCACGCTGCGAATCCGCTTCGATCCGCTCCAGAAGCGCATCCTCATGTTCGAGCTCAAGAAGACCCGGACCCGCCACCCGCGCGTCACGAGTCCGGGCACCAAGACCCTCCAGTAAGCCACGGGAGTCGGCCTCTTTCGAAGGCTCCTCACCGTCCGGCTGTTCAGACGGACCGTTCCTTCTCCCCAGGCGCGTGCGACGATGCAAAATCATCGTTGCACGCGCCTTTCATTTGCTCTATAATTTAGTCAGTTGCCGTCTCATCATTGAACCAACGCATGAGAATCGAGCTCCACAGCCTTCGGTCGGGTTCCAAGGTCCACCCTGCGATGAAGGCCGTCTTGCCGGCCTTCCTGAGTCTGGTCTGGGCGCTTCTGTTGGCGTGTGCTGCCTCGGCGCAATCGTTGGAACAGGCGAAAACGGCATTCGCCGATGGCCGCTTTGCGGCCGCCGCCGAACGCGCCCAAAAGCTTCATACTTCCGAGGGTTACGCATTGGCGGCGCTGGCGCTGGTGATGCACGGTCACCTCTCCACCGACACGCGCGGGAAGGAGCCGCTGTTCAGTCGCGCGATCCGGTTGGCCAGGCGGGCCATCCGGCTCAACCCGCGCAATCCGGAGGCCCACATCCAACTAGCCCACGCCATGGGCCGCTACGCCCGTGCCATCGGCTTCGTAAAGGCGATGGCCGGGGGCTACGCCCGAAAGGTGCGGAAAGCCATAGACAAGGCGCTCCGGCTGGATCCTGACAGGCCGGGCGCGCATCTCAGCATGGCTACCTGGCACGCGGAACTCGCCAAGGGCGCCGGGCCGATGGCCCGGCTGCTTTACGGCGCTACCGCGAAGAAGGCACGCAAGCACTACCAGCGCAGCATCGAGCTGGTGCCTCACGACAAAGTGCCCCGCGTCGAGTACGCGTTCGCGCTTTTGACCATGGACAAGCGGCGCCACCGAGCGGAGGCGCTCCGTCATCTCAAGCATGCCGTTCAAGCCCCCCCGAGAAACGCGGTCGACCGCCTCTACCACGAGAAGGCCCTGGCCCGGCTGGCCGTCCTGAACGGAAGCTGAAGGAGCCGGCGCGCTGGTTCGGGCGTTCGCGATCCTTCCGCGGCAGTTTCCTGCCCTTCCCCCGTCACCCCCGCTCCACTGCCAACGACGCCAGGTTGCGCGCCTCCTTGCTGAATTCGACGGCGACCAAGTGGATGGGCTGGTTCAAGTGCCGGTACTTGACGGCGTATCCTCTCTCTTTCAGTTGCGCCATGGCCGCGCCCTCGGGCGCGAGTTCCACGACCTTGAACTCGAAGAGGTAAACGTTGCCGTTGAAGCGCACGGCCATGTCGAGGCGGCCGTGGCTGCTGCTGTCCTCTACCGTGACGTCGAGTCCGAGAGCGGCGAACCAGGAATAGAACACGCTGGCGTAGTAGCCTTCGTAGTTGGCGATGTCGTTGTTCGTATGCCACTCGTACGGGATGCTGGCGAAGAACGAGCGGAACAGCGCTTCCAGTCCGGCGAAGTCGTTGGCAGACAGCATTTCGTACAGGCGGATGTCGTGATGTCCTTGCCGTGAGGTGTCCGGCCCCATGGCGCGCAGCAGGTGCTCGTTCAGGCTCTGCTTGACCTCTCGGTTCGGATAGCCAAGGCGGTAGAGGGTTTTGCCGCCCAGGTTCTTCTCCTCCAGGATCGTCAGGTAGCCGGTCTGGAAGAGCAGCGCCTCCGTCGCCATGTCGTCGACGTCGAACTTCGACAACAGGTCGTCGGTGCCGATCATGTCTTCGAGGGCCGGTGCGCCCAACCGCCGCTCGAACAGCGTTTCGATGAGAAACGATGGAGACCCGGTTTCAAACCAGTGAGACTTGTACTCGCGGCTGTCGAACAGCAGCAGGATGTCGAACGGGTTGTAGACTTTCCGGTCGCCGCGCCAGCTATAGCCGTTGTACCATTCGCGGATCTCGTCGCGGCGGAGTCCGGGAAGCTCGGGTGCGAACACGGTGTCGAGGTCGTCGTCGGTATAGCCGCAAATCGCCGAATAGCGCGGGTCCATGGTGAGGTCGGCGAGGTTGTTGAGCCCGGAGAACAGGCTCACCTTCGAGAACTTGCTGACCCCGGTGACGAAGGTGAAACGCACGTGCGCGTCGTTGTCCTTGATGACCGAGTAGAGGCCGCGCAGGAAGTCGCGGTTGGCCTCGGCCGCTGCCGGCGCGTCCAGGGCGTCCAGGATGGGCTTGTCGTATTCGTCCACCAGCACCACTACCGGCTGTCCCGCCTGAAGATGCAACGCCTCCAACAGGGCGCCCAGCCGCCCAGTGGCGGTGGCGTATTCCGGGAGCACCCCGGCGCGCCGTTCGATTCCGGCAAGCTGTTCCATGAGGCTCGCTTCGACGTATCCTGTTTCCTTGTAGCTGCCGCCACCGAAGCTCAGGCGCAGGACGGGGAAGCGCGTGGACCAGTCCCAACGGTCGTGTATGTGAAGCCCCCTGAACAGCGGCTCGTTGGCCTCGAATATCTCCTTCAATGTATCCAGGAACAGGCTCTTGCCGAATCGCCTGGGCCGGGAGAGAAAGTAATGTTTGCCCGCGGCCGCGAGCCTTTCGATGTAGGCGGTCTTGTCTACGTAGTAGCAGCCCCGCTCGCGGAGTTCGCGGAACGTCTGCATGCCGATGGGGAGCCGGTGTTTCATGGATGGTTGCTCACGCGCCCGCGGAGTCAACTTCAAATTCATCTCCCAGTCTTGCGTTTCCTTGCGAGTATCTCGCCCGCCACTACGTCTACTTCCACCTTTGTCCGTCGCAGCAACTCGATCTCGTACGCCGTCAACATCCGAGGATCAGGCGAGGTTGCCAAGCCTCCGATTGAGTAATGCGATCGAAGGCGTCGCAGAAATGCTCACGTCACCGTTTTTCGGAATCCGCGGCGCGTTTTTGTCCGAGTTCATGGATGTGACACTCCGCAAGATTCAGCTTGGCCGAAAGTACCTCGAGTTACGCAGGATTTCGTCGCCGGCAAGGCGATGACTTGTAGGGGCGACCCGCGGTCGTCCCCCGTGACGGGCACCACGCAAGGAAGACAACGGGTCAAGCCCAGGGTGCCGTAACGCAGCCGACGGCGAAAAAGACCAGCGAATCATGCCACATATTTGCAGGACGCGACACTAACCGCTATCCGAAGATTGCTCGACCCCGGCCGCTTGCCCCGTCGTCAGCGACCCTCGCCGCGGTGCAGTCGGCACGTTGTCGTCCCTTGGGTGTCCGGCGGCCATCCATTAGAATGGATCGAAGATTTCTCGCCGCCGTCCTCCACTTCGAGCGCGTCATCCACGCCAGTGCGCGGTCGGGGAGAGAACGGGGCGAGGTACGGGCGGACACGGTGGGGTGAGCCTGTAAATCGGAGACTGGCATGCCGCGGAACGAACAAGTCACGCGCCAGTGGCTTCTGTTGAAGAGACTGGAGAGCGCCCGCGGCGAAACGTTGCAGGAATTGGCGGCATCCCTGCCCGAAGACCATGCGCGCCACCCCCGCACCATCCGGCGTGACCTGGAGGCCTTGGAGTCGGCGCATATCCCTCTCATCACCGAGCGCCGCAACGGCCAGACCGTCTGGCGCCTGATGGACGGCTACCGCCAGACGTTGCCGCTGTCCCTGTCACCGACGGAGTTGATGGCCCTGGTGTTCAGCCGCGACCTCCTGAAGCCCCTGGACGGGACGGAGATCAAGGCGTCCCTCGATTCGGCGCTGAACAAGGCCGCCGCGGCGTTGCCCGCCGAAGGCGCCACCTACATCGAGGGCCTGCGCGGACAGTTCGCCGTGGGGCTCGGCTCACACAAGACCTACCGGGAGCACCGGCACACCATCGACCAGCTCTGCCGGGCCATCTCCCGTACGCGCACGGTGCAGATGCGCTACTACACCGCATCGCGCAACCGCACGCGCCGCCGCGAGGTGGACCCCTATCGCCTGTGGTACACGGACGGCGGCCTGTTCCTCATCGGCTACTGTCACCTGAGACAGGACGTGCGCACCTTCGCCGTGGACCGTATCCGTTCCCTGGCCCTCACCAACCGCCCGTGCCAGTTGCCCCTGGGTTTCGACCTGGACGCCTATGTCAAGCACTCCCTCCTGGTGATGCGCGGAAAGCCCATCGAACTGGAGCTGCTGTTCGACAAGGCCACCACCGCATGGGTGAAGGGCCGCATCTGGCACCAGAGCCAGCAGGCCCACGAGACCCGGGACGGGCGCCTTGCGCTGTCGTTGCGGGTAGCGGACACCCCCGAGCTGGTGGGCTGGGTGCTCCACTTCGGCGGCGGCGTCAAGGTCGTGAGCCCCGCCGCCTTCCGCGACAAGGTCCGCGAAGAAGCCCGAAAAATTCTTGATCGGGCGTGACCTCGGATGTCACTCGGGCGTGTTAGCGGTTGCGGGTAAGCTCTCCCGACTCTTCAGAGTACGGAGCGAAAGGCGGAAGAACGCAAACCTGTTGGCGTGTCCGCGAATGGTGCCGAAACGAGTCCGAGCGCGAACGAGGGTACAATGAGTGATTTTGAGATGAACCGGTCGGCGTGGGGGAAGACGGACGGTCGCGACGGTCCAACGCACCACTTGGCCCATCACTCGATGGATGTGGCCGCGGTATTTCAGCGACTGTTGGAACTCCCGGCGTTCAAGGCGCGTGCCGATACGGCGGCCGGCGTCACCTTGTCACGCCAAGCGATCACCCGGCTTGCGGCCATCGTCTTCGTGCACGACATTGGCAAGCTACACCCCGCGTTTCAGGCCAAGGGGTGGCGGGAGGGATTGTGGACGGGGCCGGAGCGGGGGCACGTCCCCCACAGCCTGCCCTTTCTGGAACTGGCGTGGCGCCTGCCGGATCATCCCTTCCACGAGGTGACTCAATCCCTGGAACAGTGGGGCACAGGCGTTGAGCCGCTCGTGTTCGCGAGTCTGTCGCACCACGGACGACCCATCGAACAAGGCCCACAGGCGGCGAGTACGGATTGGCCCCAGCTCTCGCACTACGACTGGTGCGCGCAGGCGGTCACGATGGCGGAGGCCGTCCGCCTCTGGTTCCCTGAGGCCTTCGCCGACGGCGAAGCGTTGCCCGGCCACCCGCAATTCGCACACCTTTTCGCCGGGCTCGTCGCGCTGGCGGATTGGGTCGGATCGGACAAGCGATTCTTCGAATTCGTTGGCACCTTCGATCCGGACTATGACGGGAGGGCGCATGATCGAGCAGCCTGTGTCGTCGTCGAGCTTGGGCTCGACGTCGCGCGTCTCCCACGTCGCGCCTCCCTGTCATTTGCCGAGTTGACCGGTTACGCGCGGGCGAATCCCGCGCAGGCTGTGGTGGGAGAGGTCGAGAGCGATGAACGACTCGTGATCCTCGAGGCCGAAACGGGCTCGGGCAAGACCGAGGCCGCGCTTTGGCGCTTCGCCCAACTCTTCGCCGCCGGCCGTGTCGAAGGGCTGTACTTCGCCGTTCCCACCAGAGCCGCGGCGCGGCAACTCCATGGCCGCGTCAACAAGGCAATGAAGCGTGTGTTCGGAGACAACGCGCCCGAGGCGATCCTGGCCGTCCCAGGGATGCTGGCGGCGGGAGAGGCCACGGGGCGCCGCCTTCCGGGCTGGCAATTTCTTTGGGAGGATCGTCCGGGAAGCGTGCCGGCGCGCTGGGCGGCCGAGCATGCGACGCGCTTCCTCGCCGCCACCGTTGCGGTGGGCACGGTGGATCAGGCGATGCTGGCGGGCCTGAAAGTCAAACACGCCCACCTGCGGGGCAGCGCGCTCAGCCGGAGCTTGCTCATCATCGACGAGGTCCACGCATCCGATGCCTACATGACCGGAGTGTTGGCGCACCTGCTGGATGCGCACCTGGCGCTGGGAGGCTACGCGATGCTGATGTCCGCCACGCTCGGGTCGCGCGCTCGGGTACGCTGGACCGGCGAAGCCCTGCCCGCATTCGCCCAAGCCGTGGACACGAGCTATCCGGCCGTGTGGGTCGGCGGCGAAGGAGCCCCAAGGCGGGCGGAGGACACAGGACGGCGGTCCAAGGACGTGCGGTTGGAGTTGGACGACATGGCGCCGGAACGGGCGGCGGAGTTGGCCCTGGAAGCAGCGGATCGGGGCGCGCGAGTCCTGGTCATCCGCAACACCGTAAGGAAGGCAGTAGAGACATGGGCGGCCGCGCAGGAACTCGGAGGCACTTCGCGGCTGTTGCAGGCCGGCGGCGGCCCGGCGCTCCATCATGGCCGCTTCGCCGCGGAGGATCGGGCGCTTCTGGATGGGGCCGTGGAGAATGCGCTCGTACCCCACCGCCGGCGCGCGCGGATGGGGATCGTCGTCATCGGAACGCAAACCCTTGAACAGTCCCTGGACATCGACGCCGACTACCTCATCACGGACCTGTGCCCGGTCGACGTGTTGCTGCAACGCATCGGGCGGCTGCATCGACATCCATTGCCGCGGCCCACGGGCTTCGAGGAAGCCAGGACCGTCGTGTTGACGCCCGAGGACGGAATCGAGCGGCTGACCAAACCCGCTTTCGAGAACGGTCTGGGCGCTTGGGAGGACCAGGGGGAATTCCAGGGCATCTATCGTGATCTGTTGGTCGTGGAGCTTACGAGACGGTTGATCGCCGCCGAGCCGCTCTGGCGCATCCCGGAGATGAATCGATGGCTGGTGGAAGCCGCCACCCACCCGGAGCGCACGCACGCTCTGCTCGAAGAGAAGGGCGAAGCGTGGGCCGCCTACGAACGCAAACTGGGAGGCGTTGAGGCCGCCGAGCGCGCATTGGCTCGCCTGCAATGGCTCGACCGAGAACAGCCGTACGGGGAGACGCCTTTCCCGAACGCCGATGAGCGCATCATGACCCGGTTGGGCGAGGACGGGGTGGTGTTGGCGCTCGATCCCGCTCCCGTCAGTCCGTTCGCGAATCGTATCTCGCAGATCACACTGCCGGCACGCTGGTCGAAAGGCGTCTCGTCAACGGATGCGGAAACGGTTGCGGTCAATCCAATCCCCGGTGGGCTCATGCTTGTGGTGGGAGAACGCGAGTTCATGTACTCGCCGAAGGGTCTCGAAGCTCTGTTGTGAGGTGGTTTTGCATTATCAGAGGAGCATTCTAAATTTGGCTGGATTGGCGTTGTCGACTGTTGACTGTTGTTTCTTTGGTGTGGAGAGAGGATCTGGAAGACGCAGATGAACCTTCTGACCCATGAGCTTATTTCGGTATCAAGCGACCGCCGTCTCTCGCTTCCCGAGCTTCTGGCCGTTATGGCCCGGAGTGAAGCAACGGGATTCCCTGCCCTCAGGCCCCATCAGCGGCCCGCGTGGCACATGTTCCTCGTCCAGCTTGGCGCGTTGGCGCTATGGAACGGCAAGCGGGAGGAACTGCCGGTCGACGCTGCCGAATGGATCGATCTGCTGCGAGGACTGACACCCGACTACCCGGACGACAGCCCCTGGTGCATGGTCGTAGAGGACGATACTCGGCCGGCCTTTCTGCAACCGCCGGCACCCTCCGGGCTCAAGTGGTCGCCCGTGCCAACCCCTGATGCATTGGACCTGCTCATTACGGCCCGCAACCACGACATCAAGCAATCGGTTGCCCGCGACGTCGATCTGGAAGACTGGCTGTTCGCACTCGTTTCGTTACAGACGTCCGCGGGTTACGACGGCGCCGGCAACTACGGGATCGCCCGGATGAACGGTGGGTCGTCCAGCCGTCCCATGATGGGACTCGTTCCCGCGCATGGCGAAGACTACAGGCTCAATCCGAGCAAGTGGTGGCGTCGCGATGTGGAGCGGCTTCTTCATGCACGGCGTACCGGCGACGGTGGCGAGTTTGGTAGTGAGGGTGGCCCGGCACTGCTCTGGTGCCTTGCCTGGCCGGAAGGCAAGCAACTGGACCTTCGAACCCTGGACCCATGGTTCATTGAGGTCTGTCGGCGTGTCCGCCTCGTCCGCGCCGGACAAGGACTCTCGGCGGTCAGGGCCGTCTCAAAGGCCGCTCGCATTGATGCCAAGGTCTACCGCGGATACGTCGGTGATCCGTGGGCGCCGGTGCATATTCATGACCGCAAGAGCCTGACGTTGGGTGGCGGCGACTTCGACTACCGGAAGTTGGCGGACCTCCTCTTCGGCGGCGACTGGCGGACTCCTTTGCTGGCCCAACCGGGATCCAACGAGAACGCTACCGACTGCGCCCTCGTCGCCGAGGCACTGTCCCGCGGGAACAGCAAGACGGAAGGGTTCAAGAGCCGTGTGGTTCCGGTCCCGGACCGTGCCGTGCGTCTTTTTCGATCCAAGACGGCAGGAGACCTGTCAAAGCGTCAACTGGACGAGATCAAGGCTTTCGACGAGGCCCTTCGCAATGCCTTGGCTCTGCTGGCCGGACGAGGGGACAGGGACAACGTCACCAAGGGGCAGTACGCGAGTTCGAGACCCGCGAGAGAGCGTTTCGACCGGGCGGCTGACCGCCTGTTCTTCCCTCACCTTTGGCGGCGGCTGGTCGCGGAGGACTCGGGCGACGGCGATGCTCAGCAAACCACGGGACGCGCTTTTCGCCTCGCCTTGTTGGACGCCGCCAACTCGGAGTTGGAAGCATCCATGTCCAGCGTTCCTTGCGTGGCCATACAACGTCCGCGGGCCGAAGCGCGCGCCCGCCGCGCGTTTCGTTCACGGGTGTGGAAGCTGGACCCGCAACTTCAACAGACAGAGAACCGGGAGGATACCGATGGCGAACCCTGAAGATGTGGGCAGCGCCGCTGTCGCCGCGGCGCGAATGCTGCAAGGGCTTGACCCGGGACAGTTGGCGCAGTTGCGTCGCATGGACGGTGGCACCGGTGCGGCCGGCTTCTGGCGTCTGGCGGCACAGCATCCCGAAACCGTCGGGCGAGAGCAGGAACTGTGGATGGCCATTATCCAGATAGTAGCCATCCTCACTCCCAAGGGGGACCCGGCGTCCCGTTGGGAGTTGCACGACCCCAGGCGTCGTTTGGGGGCGGTATTGTGCGACGGCGGCGACCCTGGTTGGCCGGGTACGGCTTCGCCGCGTCCGATCGTCAGTGAACCTCGCCTCGGACGGCTCATCGCCTCGCGGGGCAAACAGCGGGCAGTGCTGTTGACCCGCGCCGCGCGCGCCATCGCGCGCACCCGTCTGGCGAGGACCGGCATCAACGTCGTGGATATCGCCTGGACACTGCTTGACCCGGATTCCAGGTACAGCACTCAACGACTTGCGGAGCCGTACTACCGACGGCTGGACCGTGCCGGGCGCGAACGTCAGAACAACCAAGAAGGAGTCAAGGAATGACCGCACCGCGTTTTCTCCAGATCCATACCCTCAGCCCCTACACCGGCGCTCTCCTGAACCGCGACGACGCCGGTCTGGCGAAGCGGCTTCCCTACGGAGGCGTGCTGCGCACTCGCGTCTCATCGCAGTGCCTCAAGCGGCACTGGGCCCAAACCGACGATCCGCACGCGCTGGTGCGGATTGACGGCGCGGAAGCAGCCTATCGTTCACGTGAGCTGGTGACACGCAAGGTGGTCGACCCGCTACGCGAGCGATTCCCGAAAGAAGTGATCGACGCGCTGGAGCCTGAGTTGCAGCAAGCGGTTTACGGCGACAAGGGTACGACCAAGGCCAACCGGCAAACCCTGCTGTTCGGCGCGCCGGAGATCGCATGGCTGTCCAAGGAAGCGGAGCGTCTGGCCGCGGAGGCCGCCGGCGATGCCGATGCGGCCAAGAAGGCGGCGGCGGACTGGAAGAAGCAGTTCCGGGCCAACATCGGTACCATGCGCGACAACGCGAAGCTGCCCGCCGGAATCACGGCTGCGTTGTTCGGACGCATGGTGACCTCGGACCCCGACGCCAACATCACCGCACCGGTCCATGTGGCGCACGCGTTTACGGTGCACGAAGAGGAAGCCGAGAGCGACTACTTCACGGCCGTGGACGACCTGTCCGTGGACGATCCGGGCGCGGACACCATCCAGGAGACCGAGCTGACCTCTGGTTTGTTCTACGGCTATGTGGTCGTCGACCTGCCGCTGCTGATCGAAAATCTCAACGATGTCGGGTTGGCCGGGGCTGTCTTGCACAATCTCGTCTATCTCATCGCCGAGGTTTCTCCCGGCGCCAAGCTCGGCTCTACGGCTCCCTACGGGCGTGCTTCCCTGATGTTGCTTGAAGCCGGCGACCGGCAACCGCGATCCTTGGGCGAGGCGTACCGGCATCCTTGCAAACCGGAAGCCGCGGCTGCCGCCGACGCCTTGCGGTCTCACCTGACGCGGCTCGACGAGGCTTACGATACCGGAGAGGAGCGACACGTGATGAACTTGGTCGATGGCGAGTTCCCGCGGGCGCACCCCGGTTCTCTCTCCGCGCTCGCCAACTGGGCGAAGACATTGCCGGGAGCCCTGGTATGAGTCACAGGTGGCTGGTCATTCGTTTGGAGGCGCCACTGATGGCCTTCGGCGGCGTCGCCGTTGACCAGGAGGGTCCCACGCGCGATTTTCCCTCGGCCTCGATGCTGACCGGCCTCGCCGGCAATGCTATGGGGTGGCACTGGTCCGACCGCGCCGCACACCAGGCTTTGCAGGATCGGCTGATCTTCGCCGTGCGGCGCGAACGGGAGCCGCGTGCGTCCGGCATCGTCACGGACGTGCAGAACGTCCAACTCGGCAAGGCGGACAAGGGTTGGACCACATTCGGTACACCGGAAGGGCGCGACGGAGCGAGTTACGGAGCCCCGCACCGCCGTACACGGCACTACTTGGCGGACCAGGCGGTCCGGGTTGTCGTGCGCTTCGACCCGGTGGAGGCCGATCCGACGTTGGATCAGTTGGCCGAAGCGCTTGAACGCCCGGCTCGTCCGCTGTTCATCGGACGCAAGCCCTGCCTGCCTGCGTGCCGGCTGTTGGAGGGGTGGATCGACGGGGACACGGCCCACGAGGCGCTATGCGCACTCTCAGGCTTGGGGACGTTCCGTGCGCTTTGGCCGGCGGGGGAAGGACCGGAAACCGGCGACCGGGTGGAGCGCGTGATCGATCTCCCGGACGTGCGGAACTGGCGGACGGGGCTGCACGGTGGATCGCGGGCAGTCGTGGAGGGCCGCGTCGAGGGAGTCGATCCATGAGTTCACTGTTCTTGATCCGAGTCCCCGTGGCCATGAATCATCTGGCGCGTTGCGCTGGGGAGCGTGGTTGGCTCCGGCATCGCGGAAGTGTGGCGGGTTTCGATGAAGGACGTGCGCTGCATCACCTGCTCGACGAGACCTTCGGTCCGGGTGTGTTGCGCCCGTTTCGCCTGTTGGTGGCGGTCCGCCAAGCCGCCGGCAATCTCTACAGCTATTGTGAGACCGACGGGGAAAGCCTGCGCGAAGACGCCCGTGTCCATGCCCTCCCCGAGCACCTGAGTGTCCTCAAGCTCGATCGGCTGGAGAGCAAGGCTATGCCGGGTGCATGGGGGGTGGGTCGTCGGCTTGGTTTTGACGTGCGGGTGAGACCCGTTCGAAGGCTCAAGAACGATCTGCTCGATAGCCGGACGGCTTTCCGCAAGGGCGCGGAGCTCGATGCCTTTCGGGTCGAAGCGCTGCGCAGTTATCCTGACAATCCGGGTGGCATGGAACAGGACGGCCAGACAAGGGAGGCCGTCTATTTGGACTGGCTCGCGGAGCGGTTGAAACCTGCGGCCGAGATCGACAGGGAGGCAACACGAATGGTCCGGTTCCAGCGGCTCCGCGTCTCGCGCGGAAACGGTGGACCCGAGGGGCCGGACGCTACTTTTCACGGTGTGTTGACCGTCACCGACGCCGACCGTTTCGAGATGCTATTGGCAAAGGGTGTCGGACGGCATCGGGCGTATGGCTACGGCATGCTTCTCCTTCGCCCAGCCTCAAGACCCACCCCGAGACGATAATGTTGAAGGGCAGGCTCGGTCTTGACAGCGCCAAGGTTCCTCACGGTGATCGCGCGGGGCTTCTCTACCTCGCCCGCGGCGCCCTGACAGCGCGGGACGGCACGCTGGCGTTCCTTCAGGGCGAGGCAACCAGTTCCGACGCGTTGTCACCTGGAGACTATGCGATCCCCCTCCAGGGCATCTCCATGATCCTCCTGGGTCCTGGTTCCACCGTGAGCCACGACGCATTGCGATTACTCGCGCACGCGCGCACGGCGCTGGCAGCGATAGGGGAGGATGGGGTGAGGATGTACACGGCTCCACCCCTGATCCCGGACCGTTCCGGCCTTGCCCGGACCCAGGCCCGCGTCTGGGCTGACGACAAAAAGCGCCTGGACATTGCGCGGCGCATGTACGCCTGGAGGCTTGGGGAGGTCCTGCCGCACCGGAGTTTCGACGTGCTCCGGGGCATTGAAGGGGCACGCATGAAACAGTCCTACCGCCTCATCGCCAAGCAGATCGGAGTCGAATGGAAAGGCCGGCACTACGACCGTGCGCGCCCCGACGCGGCCGACTTGGCCAACCAAGCCTTGAACCACGCGTCCAGCGCCGTCGAGGCCGCCGCTGCCATAGCCGTGGCATCGACGGGCACGATCCCGCAGCTCGGCTTCATACACGAAGACCCCGGCCAGTCCTTCGTCCTGGATATCGCTGACCTTCACCGCGATAGTGTCACCATCCCGTGCGCCTTCCGCGCAGCCAAGCGTGTCGCTGAGCGGCCCTTCGAGAACATCGAACGCACGACCCGTCGCATGACTGGCGAAGCTCTCGCGCGCGAGGGGATCATTCCTGCCATGATCGATCGAATCAAGTCGCTGTTCGACGAGGTCGATTCGAAGACCGCCGGTTCGAAGACATGAGAGGCTGAACATGCCGATGACCATCGTCGTCACGCGCGATGTCGAGGCCCGCTATCGCGGTTTTCTTACATCCGTCATGTTGGAGATCGCGCCAGGTGTGTATGTGGCACCAGACTTGTCGACCGGGGTACGCCAACGCGTATGGGATGTCGTTGAGTCCTGGTGGTGGTCTCTCGGTCGAGGAGCCATCGTAATGGTATGGCGCGACGTCACCGCCTCAGGACACTTGCGAATCGAAACTCTCGGCGAGCCGCCAAAGGAAATCGTCGACGCGGACGGCGTTCTTCTCTTGAAACGCAATTGAGGAACGTTTTCGTTCCCTTGTTCTTTGAAAACTCGTAATATCAGCAGGTTAGATGCAAGGGGTTCCCCCGCACGCGCGGGGATAGACCCGGAAGCAACAGCCGGCCAGTTTGCGCGGTTGAGGTTCCCCCGCACGCGCGGGGATAGACCTCCGCCAAGCAACAACAACCTTGCCACGGGACAGGTTCCCCCGCACGCGCGGGGATAGACCTTGATATCCACTGAAGCGGGCTGATCCCATAGCGGTTCCCCCGCACGCGCGGGGATAGACCCTATCCCATCCCTTGACCGGCGAGAGCGCCAGCGGTTCCCCCGCACGCGCGGGGATAGACCCTTGACGTACATCCGGTGGCGGTCTCGCCAAGGGGTTCCCCCGCACGCGCGGGGATAGACCCGTGTTCTCGATCCGGCGCCCACGGCTGTCGAAGGTTCCCCCGCACGCGCGGGGATAGACCCGCTCATGCTGCCGCGCTTGAAATGGCGCAAGGGGTTCCCCCGCACGCGCGGGGATAGACCCCACGTCGGCAGGATGTGCTTGTCCTTCCTCATGGTTCCCCCGCACGCGCGGGGATAGACCCGCCTGCCTCACCGAACCGGCCAGAGTCAACCCGGTTCCCCCGCACGCGCGGGGATAGACCCGGGCAGCGCCGATCCTTCCGCCAGCCCTACAGGGTTCCCCCGCACGCGCGGG
>JAJEAI010000013.1 GCA_022824205.1 Candidatus Binatia bacterium | reverse complement strand
CCCGCGGAAGCTTGCCCCCGACCCCGATCGGGGGCGGGAATCCAGGGGTGGGGGTGTGGCGACCTCATTGCCCGGCCCCACCCCGCCTGGATTCCCGCTCCCGCGGGAATGACTGATTGGGGTGTAGCGGGATTCCGTAACTACCAGAAATCATTGAACAGGATTTTATTTTCATATCAATGACGGAGAGGGCGGCGGAAGTGACGGTGGAGACATGCGCGATGACGGATCCCGCGCGGAGGGCGTCATGACGGGCCTTGAACTGGCAGAATTCCGCGTTCGCGAAATCCGGTTCGGCCGGGAAACGCGTTACGATTCCGGGGCGCTGGAGGTGGACGCGGAAGGTCTCGCGGCCCTCGCCGAGCAGGACCCGCGGGTGCGTTCCGCGCGCTTCGACGTGGCGCACCCGGGCGAGAAGACCCGTGTCACAGGCATCCGCGACGTGGTGGAGCCGCGCATCAAGACCGCGGGACCGGGACAAGTGTTTCCGGGAATCCTCGGGCCGGTGGCTCCGGTGGGCACCGGCCGCACGCACCGGCTCTCGGGCATGGCGCTGGCCACGGCGGTGGCCTACGAGGGCACCGTCCGCACCGGCACCACCTCGCAGCGGAGCGCCATCCTCGACATGTGGGGGCCGGGCGCCGACATGACCCCGTTCGCCTCCCTGGTGAACCTGGTGATGACGCTGGAGCTGGAAGACGGCCTGCCCGCCTTCGAGGCCCACCAAGCCATCCAGCGGGCCCAGTACGGCGTGGCCCTGAAAGTCGCCGAGACCACCACCGGGCTTGCGCCCGACGACGTGGAGGTCTTCGACCCGGACAGCCGCGACAACGACCTGCCCCGCGCCGTCGTCATCATCGGCTGCTTCACCGAGGCGCAGCACCGGCCATCCAACGTGTCCTACTACGGACTCCACATCCAGGAGACCCTGTCCACCATCATCCACCCCAACGAGCTTATCGACGGCGCCATCGCCCCCGGCACCATCCGTACCGTGAGCTACCATCCCATCACCTGGAACTGGCAGAACCAGCCCCTGGTGCTGTCGCTGCTCAGGGACAAGCGCTTCCGCTGCGCCGGGGTCATCATCGAGCGCATCGGCTTCGAGACCTCCCGCGAGAAGGAGATCGCCGCCCACAACGCCGTGGCGCTGGCCGCCTCCCTCGGCGCCGACGCCGCGCTGATCACGCGCACCGGCTCGGGCAACGCCTTCATCGAGGTCATGCTGACCGTGAAAGCCTGTGAGGAGCAGGGCATCAAGACCGTCCTCGTCACCTACGAGTACGGCGGCAAGGACGGCACCGAAGCGCCGCTGCTGTACTACGAGAAGGAGGCCGACGCCGCCATCAGCACCGGCAACCGCGACGTCGAAGTGGAACTGCCCGCCGCCGACCGGGTCGTCGGCGCCTATGAAACGCTCCAACTCATCAACTACCCCGGCGCCCCCTACGTCGACGCCCGCGAACCCCTGGTGCTCGAAGCCCGCGACGTCATCGCCGGCGGCATCGACATCTGGGGCGCACGCGACCGGCTGTGCCGGCCGTACTGAAGCCCCGAATCGTCATTCCCGCGGAACAGGCTGGGTCAAAACTTCATCTGAGAGAGGCAACAACCCGCAGAACCGTCATTCCCGCGAAAGCGGGAATCCAGGGGTGGTGGTGCGGCACTACAGCGGCGTTTCCCCGCTCCACCCCGCCTGGATTCCCGCTTTCGCGGGAATGACGGTTCGGGTTTGGTCGCCAGGAAGCAGCGTTTTGACCCAGCCTGTTTCGCGGGAATGACAGTTCGAGGGCTGGTGCCATTTCCCGACCGAGTCGAGTATTGTCACAGACTGTTCCGCGGGAATGACGACTCAGGGCGTTGGAGCCGAATCTCATCCGAGCGGCGTCTTGATACAGCCCGGAAACCGGCAAGCCAACGGCCGGGGGGCGACGCGCCAGACGCCCTACTCCGGATACAGCGGCGCGCTGTACTCCGTGCCCGGCACGACGACGCCGCCCGCCGGGCGTTCGCCGGGCTTGAGGTGGGCGAAACGGTCGTTGTAGGCTGGCGGTAGCGGCCGGCCGCCGGGAGTGCCGAGCCAAAGCCGCAGCAGGTTGCGCCGGCGCTCGGGCTCGGGATAGTCCTCGAACTCCGTGCGCGAATGGGACGTGACGTGGTTGTGCAGGATCTGCACGTCGCCTTGCAGAAACTCCATGTCGTACGACAGCTCGTTGCTCAGCTTGGCGAAGAGATCCAGCGCCTCCTTGAGTTCCTTGGTGTGGCGCGGCAACTGCTCGAAGCGCTGGGCGGAGCGTATGTAGGTGCCGCCCGCGCTCACCGTCAGATAGTCCTCGTAGAAGTTGAAGACCGGGAGCTGCCACCACGGGTCCTTACCCTCGGGGACCTCTTCGCGCCGGTCGCGGTAGATGGGGGCGGCCAGTTCCGCCACCAACTCCGGCCGGCGTTTCAGCATCTCGTTGTAGACGTTGAGGGTGCTGGTGAAGCGGCTGCTGCCGCCGGACTTGGCCGGATGCAGGCACATCAGCACCACCACGTCGCAGGCATCGGAGTGGAACGGCAGCATGTCGTGGGTCTGGTAGCCGCGGTGCTTGGGGTTCTTGAGGGTGCCGCCGAGATCGGCCACATGGCCCAGCAGGTGCCCCTTGGAGTTCTGGGACACGGGATAGCCGAGGAACAGGCCGATGCCCCAGAAGGCGATGGCGGCCTGCATGCGGCTGTAGCGTTCCACCGGCACGCCCCGTATGAGCCCTATGCCACGGCCGTTGATCACCTCGTCGGCAACCTCATCGAGCCGGTCCCCCAGGGTCGAAAGCACGAAGTCGTCACGGGTGATGTCCAGGATGTCGAGCCCGCGTTCTTCCACCCGGGCGACGGCGGCGTCCAGGTCCGCGATCTCGCTCTCGGTGAGCGGGTGGATCCAGCTCTGGTCGGCGTCCAGGCCCTCCGCGGTCCAGGCCGCCGGGTCCACCACGGGCTGATTCAGCACGGCCGGCTCTCTGACTATGTTCAGCATGGGTCTTCCTCCGACGTTCCCGTCCTCCGTTGGTCGCGTCCCATGACGGGCGCGGGGGCGGGTCGGCTCCACAAGGCCCGGCCAAGCGAAGCCGAAGGGCGTTGTTCCGATCTAACGAAGTGTTCCTTCAACTCGTGTTCTCACAAACTCTCGACCTTGGCAATACGGCACGGCAGCCCGCGCGTATCCGCGGATCCCGTCACCGGGTCCCACGGCCCATCATAGCGCATGGCGGCATTGATGTTCACCTCCAACGCGCCGCGGTGCGGGGCTTCCGCCTCCGGGTACCACCAGCCCATGCCCGTGCGCGCCACCCCCGGAAGAGTGGCCTCGGTGACGCGGACCTTCAGGCGGCAGCGGCCCGGACCGCCCGCCGTCTCCACCCAGACCCAGTCGTCGTGGGCGAGCCGGTACCGCGTCGCCGTTTCCGGATGCAGTTGCAGCCACGGGTCCGGGGAAACCTTGCGCGCCCAGCCCTGGTCGCGGAACCGTGAGTGGTGGTAGGTGCGCTCCCTCACCCCGGTGAGGAGCGTCAGCGGGTAGGCGTCGCGCACCGCCGGCGTCTCCCGCTCCGCGCGGGTGGGCGTGTAGTCCGGCAGCGGGTCCAGCCCCAGCTCGGCGAGGCGCTCGGAGTAGAGCTCCACCTTGCCGGTCTTTGTCTTGAATCCGGTCTTCTCGAAGTCGCCGTAGGTGAAGGAGAAGTTGGCGTAACCCTTCTCGCGCAACTGCTCCACGGTCACGCCGCAGTGACCCAGCAGGAACTCGTTGAACTCGCGCTTGGTCTCCCAGGGGATGAAACGCCGCGCCTCGGTCACGCCGCGGGCCTCAATGCGCCGGGCCAGGTCATGGGCGATGCGGAAGTCGCCGCGCGCTTCCCCCAAGGGCTCCACCGCCGGCTGGATCAGGCTCAGGCACGGCCCGGACCCTTCCAGCGACACCTCCTCGTCCTCCAGCCCCGTGGTCTTGGGCAGCACGATGTCCGCGTACTCAGCGGTGGGGTTCATCATGTGGGTGGCCACCGCGAGGAAGTCCAGGGACCTGAGCGCCGCCAGGGTTTTCGGCGTGTCGGGATAGGTCACCACGATGTTGACGCCGCTGACGTACATGGCGCGCACCGGGTGGGGCTTGCCGCTGAGCACCGCCTCGATCACCGACGGATTGTGGCACGCCGTCTGCCAGCCATCGGGTCCCGCCCACAGCGGGAACCGGTCCGCGCCGATGGTCCGCTGCTCCACTTCCAGGGGCAGCCGGAACTCGGGCTTGTGCAGCACCTCGATGTAGTTGGTGAACCCGGCCGGCTTCTTCACCCGCCGGTTGCCGCCCTCGCGGTCCAGGTTGCCGCTGATGGCCACCAGGCAATGGAACGCCCGGAACGTCTGTACCCCGGCGCTGAAGGCGTCGATACCGTGGCCGCTCACGAAGCACGACGGCCCGTCGGCGTAGAGCTCGGCGGCCCGCTCGATGTCCGCCCGCGGCACCCCGGTCAACTCCGCCGCACGCTCCGCCGGATACCGCGCCGCCCGTTCCGCCAGCGCATCGAAGCCGTGGCACCAACGCTCCACGAACTCGCGGTCGTAGCGCCCGTGCTCCACCAGCCAGTGGATCATCGCCAGCCCGATGGCCGCGTCCGTGCCCGGCCGCGGCCGCAGCCACAGGTCCGCCATGGTGGCCGCCGGCGTCTCTCCCGGATCGATGACCACGACGCGCGCGCCTTTCGCCTTGGCACGCTTGAGCGCCTGCCACTGCGGCGGGTCGGCCGCATACGGATTGCGCCCCACCACGAGCGCGCAGCGGGTGTTGTCGATGTCCTCGCCCTTGCTGATGGCCAGCCCCGTGATCCGGTCGCTCAGCGCCCGGCACCCACCGCACAGGTCCTGGTTCATCATCCAGTTGGGCGACCCGAACGCCCGTAACAGCAGCGCCAGCATCACCCCGCGGCTGAAGTGCGCGTTGCTCACCGCCCCGCACAGCGCGGGAGCGCCGTACTTCTCCCGCACCGCCAGCATCGCCTCCGCCATCTCGTCCAGCGCCTCGTCCCACGACACCCGCTGCCACCGGCCGCCGCCGCGGGGGCCGGTGCGCTTCATGGGATAAAGCACCCGGTCCGGGTGGTAGGTCAGCTCCGGAAGGCCTCGGATGCCCTTGACGCAGAAAGCGCCCAGGGACGCTGGGTGCTCCGGGTACGGGGACACCTTGGTCACCCGTCCGTCCTCGACGGTCACCAGGGATCCGCAATGGGCGCTGCATTCCCAGCAGGTGCTGGGGATCGTGTGGTTGCTGTGGTTCACCGCGTTACGATATTGAGAGATCGAAAATGCGCCCAACCGTGGACCTTTCGGTAGGTACGCTAGAGTTTCACGACGATATCCTGGCCGAATGTCAAACCCGCGACTTCCGTAGCCGCTCGAATGAGGCCCAACTTCTGCTGGTTGCTGATATTCGTTCCGACAAACCAGCCGCCCGGGAGTTTCTCGTGTTCGCTCTGTAGGTCTGGTCTATCAGGGTACAGATCTTCGATGCGTTGAGCGATGTAGCGACGTGTCCGGCCATGAAATGCCTGATGCTCGGAGCAGCGCTCGAGAAAACCCGAATCTCTTTTCGCAAGTTCGCTCAAGATCACAATCATGGCCTCTTTGGCATTTCTATTCGGCAATTCTCGGCCTAGCAGAACCACTGTGTGGGCTGTCAGGGGCCTCTGAGGCTTTATGCGTCCCGGCCCCGGGTCCTTCTTGGGAGCGAGCTTGGTACCACTCACCACCGGTGCTCCGTCCGTCGATCCTACGGGTTTTCACTGCTGTCCCACAAGAAATACGAATGAGGAGGACCTGAAGAGCTCCGTCATGCTATGATGGAAATTGCAAAAACCCATCGTAGGAGGAGGTTCAGGTCCATGGCGTACAATCAT
>JAJEAI010000159.1 GCA_022824205.1 Candidatus Binatia bacterium | reverse complement strand
GTATTCCCCTGCCTCACCCCTCCTGGATTCCCGCCCCCGATCGGGGTCGAGGGCAAGCTTTCGCGGGAATGACGGAAGGGGGAGCGGGAATGACGTTGAGTGACCTGATGGTCTATATTGTCCAATGGACATGAGGTTTGGACGTTCGCGCGTTGGGAGGCAAGGCATGCCCACTATCGGAGTCGGTCTGATCGGCACGGGCTTCATGGGCAAGTGCCATACCCTCGCCTACCGTTCGGTCCGGGCGGTGTTCGATACGCCGCTGTCGCCGCGCCTGGTCTCCGTGTGCGACCGGCGGGCGGCCGCCGCTGAGCAGCACGCCGCGCAATGCGGTTTCGAGAGGGCCACCGATGACTGGCACGCCGTGATGGACGACCCCGAGGTCGACCTCGTCTCCATCACCACCCCGAACAAGTTCCACTGCGAGATGGCGCGGGCCGCGCTGGCGGCGGGTAAGCACGTCTACTGCGAGAAGCCCCTGGCCCTGACCCTGGACGAGGCCGAGCGCATGGCCGCCGCCGCGGCCGAGGCCCCGGGCAAGACCATCGTCGGCTACGCCTACACCTGCAACCCCTTGTATCAGCATGCCCGTGGGCTGGTGCGTTCCGGGGCCATCGGGCGTCCGCTGTTCTTTCGCGGCGTATGCGACGAGGACTACCAGGCGGACCCCGAATTGCCGTGGAGTTGGCGGTCGGCCAAGGCCGAGGCGGGCCTAGGCGTGCTCGGGGACATGATGTGCCACCTGGTCAGCATGGCCGACGGCCTGTTGGGACCCATCGACAGCGTTCTCGCAGACTGCCGCATCCACTACCCGACCCGTCCCGCCGACGGCGGCGGGGAACGGCTCGCGGTGGAGAACGAGGACGTCGCGTCCGCGCTGGTCACCTTCAAGAGCGGCGTGACCGGGATGCTCTCATCATCGCGCGCCGCGTGGGGGCGCAAGAACCACTTGGCCTGGGAGCTTCACGGCGACGCCGGCATGCTGGTCCAGGACCAGGAACGCATGAACGAACTGCGCATCTACCGGAACGAGGGGCCGAAGAGCGACCAGGGTTTCAAGACCATCCTGGCCGCGCCGGCGCACGAACCATACGGCAAATTCTGTCCCGCACCCGGCCACGGACTGGGCTTCAACGACCTCAAGACCATCGAGCTCGCCAACCTCCTCCAAGCCATCGCGGACGACGTGCCCGCCCGGCCCGACTTCACCGAGGCCCTGCGCTTCGAGCGCGTCATCCATGCCATCGCGCGATCGGCGCAGGAGGGAATTCGGGTCCAGGCCGGCTAGTAGGGGCGACCCGCGGTCGCCCCTACCCGCGGTCGCCCCCGACCCGCGGTCGCCCCGGTGGCGGGCACCACGCGAGCAAGACTCCGGGGCAAGCTCGGGGTGACGCAACGCAGCCGACGGCGGAAAGACCCGCAAATCATGCCACTTGTTTGCGGGACGCGACACTGGTCCCTCGCCGCCCGGGGTCCGATCTGATAACTTCCATCCGAGATGCTGCGGGATCTTCGGCTTTGGCGTCCGGATGGCAAGGCTGGAATGGATCGAAGAGATTACGGTCTGACCGAGAAGTTGCGTGAGAAGGTCGCCCGGGAGTGCGCCCAGGGGGCGCCGTCCGGCATTGCCCGTGTGGAGACGGTGGTCCCGTGCACCGACCCTTTGGCATGGTTGCGTGCGCAGGATGCGTCCGCCGCCAGGCTATACTGGGCCGACAGGAACGGTGCGTATGAAGTTGCCGGGGTCGGCACCGCCGATCTGGTAACGCGCGCCGACACGGACGGCATCGACGTTCTGTTCGGGCAGGTTCACCGGCGTCTCGCGGGTGCGCGGCCCGGTGCGAGATACTTCGGCGGTCTTCGTTTTTCCGGGAAGACTCCCGTCGATGCGGCGTGGCGGGTGTTCGGCGGCTACGGATTCGTGTTGCCGCGGTTCGAGTTGAGCCGAAGGGGGCTGGACAGCGTGCTTTCGTGCCAGTGGCTGCGTTCGGCCGCCACGCTCGACACGCTGATGGCGGAGCTCGACGCGCTGGTCCTCGGGGCCTCCGAGAACGGCCGCGTTCACCCCGTGGCGACGGGGCGCCGGGACCTGCCCGGCCGGGCGGGATGGGATGCCGCCGTGACCGAGACCCTCGATCTCGTTTCCAGGGGCGAGCTGGACAAGGTCGTCCTGGCCCGGAAATCCACCTTCGGCTTCGCGGACCGCGTGGATCCCCTGGCATGCCTGCAGGCGTTGATGCCGGAGACAGAGCACTGCTACCGGTTCTGCTTTGTCCCCGGAGCCGGACGAGGTTTCCTCGGGGCGTCGCCGGAGCGGCTGTACCGCCGCGAAGGGAGGCGTGTCCTGTGCGATGCCATGGCGGGCACGCGCACGCGCGGCGACGGCGTGTCGCTGGACCGGCAACTGGAACAGGACCTCATGGGCAGCGAGAAGGAGCGACGGGAGCAGGACTACGTGGTCCGCGGCATCCGCGAGAGCTTGGCGCCGCTGTGCCGCGGGCTTAATGCCGGAGCCGACCCATCCGTCATGAAGCTGCGCAACTGGCAGCATCTCATGAGCCGCTTCGAGGGCGTGTTGCGCGACGGCGTGGGCGATGCGGAGCTGCTCAAGGCGCTGCACCCCACCCCCGCGGTGGGCGGCTACCCCACGGGCCCGGCGCTCAGGGAGATCGAAAAGCGGGAGCCCTTCGATCGAGGTTGGTACGCGGGTCCGGTGGGATGGGTGGGACACGACGCCGCCGAGTTCGCCGTGGCGATCCGGTCCGCGCTCGTGGAGGGCGCGACGCTCTCGGTGTTCGCGGGGGCCGGGATCGTGGCCGGGTCCGTGCCGGAAGACGAGTGGACAGAGCTGGACTACAAGATCCGCCACTTCACCCAGGCGTTGAACCTTCCGCGATGATCCAGTCCGCCAACGTCAACCACCTTTGGGCGACGCTGCTCGTGGAGGAGATGGTCCGCAACGGGGTCGGCACCTTCTGCATCGCTCCCGGCTCCCGCAGCACGCCGCTGGTGGTGGCCGTGGCGCGCAACCCCCGTGCACGGGCCATCGTGCATTATGACGAACGCGGCGCGGCCTTTCATGCCTTGGGGTGCGGGCGTGCCACCGGGGAGCCCGCCGTCGTGGTTACCACCTCGGGCAGCGCATTGGCCAACGTGTGGCCGGCGGTGGTGGAAGCCTCGCTGGAGCGGGTGCCGCTGCTGGTGCTGAGCGGCGACCGCCCGCCGGAGTTGCAGGACGCCGGCGCCAACCAGACCATGGACCAGGTCAAGTTCTTCGGCGGCTACGCCGAGTGGTCCGCGACTTTGCCGTGTCCTTCCACCGACATCGACCCCGCGGTGGTCCTCACCACCGTGGACCAGGCGGTGAGCCGCAGCCGCGGCCCGGCGGGCGGCGCGGTGCACGTCAACTGCATGTTCCGGGAACCGCTGGCGCCCGCGGAGCAGGGGGAGGACTTCGAAGCGTACCTGGAGCCGATGCGTGCGTGGCGCGACGGCGTCCATGCCTACACCCGCCATGAGAGCGCGCCGCCGCGCGGCGCACCGGAGTTGCCGGCGGAGTTGGCGGAGTTGGTGGCACGCCGTCCCCGCGGCCTCCTGGTGGCCGGGGGACTGGCGAGCGCGGCGGAGCGCGCGGCGGTGGCGCACCTTGCCGAGGCGCTGGGCTGGCCCTTCCTTCCCGACGTGACCTCGGGGCTGCGCCTGGACGGCAACACGGCGACGCTGGTGCCCTATCATGAAGTCTTGCTCGGCTCCACGGAGTTCATGCGGGACCATCCCGTCGAGGCCGTGATCCACCTCGGGGGACGATGGACTTCGCGGCGGTTGCCGGACCACCTGGAGGTGGCGCCGCCCAAGGACTACGTAGTGGTGAACGAACAGCCCGACCGCGTGGACCCGATTCATCGGGCAACACGCCGGTTCCAGCTCCGGGTGGCGGAGTTTTGTGAAGCACTGAGGGCGCTGGCGGGGATGGGGCACGCCCGAACGGCGGCCGATGCCGCCAGTGGCGCCGCGGTCGGGGAAGCCGGCGGCCCCCCGGACAGCGGCTGGCTCGCGAGCTGGCGGCAGGCGTCGGATCACGTCGGCCGGCGCCTTGACGAACTGTTGGACCGGAACGGGACCCTGAACGAGCCCAAGGTCGCACGCCTCGTCTCGCGCCACATCGGCGGCGGCGAAGGCCTGTATCTCGCGTCGAGCATGCCGGTCCGTGACATGGACGCCTTCGGCGCCCCGCGGCCGGACCCGGCGTTGGTGGCCGCCAACCGCGGCGCCAGCGGCGTCGACGGCACCATCGCCACGGCCACGGGTTTCGCGCGGGGTCTGGACAAGTGCGTCACCCTCGTGATCGGCGACCAGGCGTTCTTGCACGACCTGAACTCCCTCCGGCTGTGCCGCTCCCTCGACCATCCGTTCGTCATCGTCGTGCTGAACAACGACGGCGGCGGGATCTTCTCGTTCCTGCCCATCGCCCGCTTCCCGGACGTCTTCGAGCCCTACTTCGGCGCTTCCCACGGCATGACCTTCGAGCATGCCGCGGCGCTGTTCGGCCTCGAATACGCCGTACCGTCCACGGCGGACGAGTTCGTGGACGCCTACGCTCGGGCCCGTGGCCGAGACGGGGCGACCGTCATCGAGGTGCGGACCGCGCGCCAGGACAACGTCGACCTGCACGCGAGTCTGCGAAGAGAGGCGTTGGCAGGCCTCACCCAAGCGCCATCCGGGGCAGGACGCTAGTGTGGTGTCTGGTTAATTCGCAGCCTAATATGCGGAGGATTTTTCGTCGTCGGCAAGGCGCGATGACTTGTAGGGGCGACCCGCGGTCGCCCCTGTGGCGGGCACCACGCGAGGAAAACCCCGGGTCAAGCCCGGGGTGACGTAACGCCGCCGACGGCTGTGGGCAAGGCGCCATCCTGCTCGCAAACATCCGTCGCGATCAGGCGTGCGAGCGGATATTTCGGGGGACACCGAGTTGGAGGAACCTTATCGACTGCATTGCGAGCTTCGGGATTCCATGGGCGGTGAGGGCGCGCCGGCGCTGCTCTTTCTTCACGGTTTCATGGGCTCGGGGCGGGATTGGATGGAGACGTCGGAGGCGTTGCCGGAGAGTCGCTGCATCCTCGTGGACCTCCCAGGCCACGGTTTGAGCGCCGATTGCCCCCTCGACTTCCACCCGATGCCACGGGTGGCGCTCGTATTGTTGGCGGTGCTGGACGACTTGGGGGTCGGGCGGTGCATCCCGGTAGGCTATTCCATGGGTGCGCGGCTGGCGCTTTACCTGGCGTTGACCCACCCGGATCGTTGTCGCGCCCTGGTGGTGGAATCGGGTTCTCCCGGACTGGACACCGAGGAACAACGCAGCAACCGGCGGAAGTGGGACGAGTCCAAGGCGTCGGAGATGGAACAAAGGGGACTGGACGCCTTTCTGGAGGACTGGTACCGGCAGCCGCTGTTTCATTCCATAAGAGGGAACGAGCCCCGCTTCGCGGCCCTGATGGAACGAAGGCGGCGCAATGACGTTCCGGGCCTTGCCCGCTCCCTGCGCCTCATGGGGACCGGCTCCCAGCCTTCGCTATGGTCCCAGGTTGCCGGCATACGCTTCCCGTGGCTGGCCGTGGCCGGCGAGCTGGACCCGCGCTACAGAAAAACCCTGCGGGATATGGTAAGCCTCTCGAAAAAGGGCAGGCTCGTGACCATCCCGGATGCGGGCCACAACACGCATTTCGAGAACCCCGAGGCGTTCTCCCGCGCCCTGCGGGAGTTTCTGGGGTCCTGCCGGTAACCGGACGTCTGGCAGATCCACCAACTCCACGTCATTCCCGCGCAAGCGGGAATCCAGGATGGGAGGGGCCGGGGCTCGTCGAATCGAGGTTTGACCATGGCTGCAATCGAATGGACCGAGGCGGGGCAGTTCACCGACATCAAGTACCACAAGACCGACGGCATCGCGAAGATCACCATCAACCGCCCGGAAGTGCGCAACGCCTTCCGGCCGCTGACGGTCGAGGAGATGATCCGGGCGCTGGACGAGGCGCGCAACGATCCGGCCATCGGCGTGGTGATCCTCACCGGCGAGGGCAAGGAAGCGTTCTGCTCGGGCGGCGACCAGAAGGTGCGGGGCGATTCCGGGTACAAGGACGCGGCCGGCGTGCACCGGCTGAACGTGCTGGACTTCCAGCGCCAGATGCGCAGTTGCCCCATGCCCATCATCGCCATGGTGGCGGGTTACGCCGTGGGCGGCGGCCACGTGCTGCACGTCATGTGCGACCTCACCATCGCCGCCGACAACGCCATCTTCGGGCAGACGGGACCGCGCGTGGGCTCCTTCGACGGCGGTTACGGCGCCACCTACCTGGCGCGCATCGTGGGCCAGAAGAAGGCGCGCGAGATCTGGTACCTGTGCCGGCAGTACAACGCCCAGGAGGCCCTGGACATGGGGCTGGTGAACACGGTGGTGCCGTACGAGCGGCTGGAGGAGGAGACGGTCCAGTGGTGCCGCGAGATCCTCGCCAAGTCGCCCATCGCCATCCGTTGCCTCAAGGCCGCGTTCAACGCGGACACCGACGGCCAGGCCGGCCTGCAGGAGCTGGCGGGCAATGCCACCATGCTCTTCTACATGACCGAAGAGGGTCAGGAGGGGCGCAACGCGTTCGTCGAGAAACGCCAGCCGGACTTCTCCAAGTTTCCCAGGCGCCCCTGAGCTGGATTGCGTCCTTCGGCTTCGCTCCGCGCAGCCTGTCGAAGGGCTCGGGACGAACGGTCCCGAGAATCGCCCCGTTCGTTCCGGGCGGAGCGGAGTGAAAGGACAACGACAGGGGACCCGGTGGCAAAGGACACACCCTCCACTTCGCCAGGCGCCGTCCCGGTCTGGATACTGGCGGCCAGACCCAAGACGCTCTGGGCCTCCATTTCCCCGGTGGTCATCGGCACCGCCATGGCCTTCGGCGACGGCGGCTTCCACGCGTTTGCGGCGCTGGTGGCGCTGGCGTGCTCCGTATTGATCCAGATCGCCACCAACTTCGCCAACGACCTCTTCGACTTCGAGAAGGGCGCCGACACCGAGTCCCGCCAGGGACCGCTGCGCGTCACGCAGGCGGGACTCGTGACCCCCGCCATGATGAAGCGCGGCATCCTCGTGGTGCTGGCGCTCACTCTGCTCGGCGGCCTCTACCTCATCTGGCGCGGCGGATGGCCCGCGGCGCTCATCGGCGTATTCTCGGTGACGTGCGGCATGCTCTACACCGGCGGCCCCCGCCCCCTGGGCTACCTGGGCCTGGGCGACCTCTTCGTGCTGGTGTTCTTCGGGCCGGTGGCGGTGGCCGGGACCTACTACGTGCAGGCCCTGACCGTCAACGCCACGGTCATCGTCGCCGGCATGGCGCCGGGGCTCCTCTCGGTCGCCATCCTCGCCGTCAACAACCTCCGCGATGCGGACGAAGACCGCCGGACCGGCAAGCGCACGCTGGCGGTGCGCTTCGGGCCGGGTTTCGCGCGCGTCGAATACATCGCCGCCGTGGTCGTGGCCTGCCTGCTGCCGCTGGTCCTCTACCTCGCCACGGGCCAGCACCCCTACTCCGTTGCCGCCTTCGCCGTCGTCTTCGTCGCACTGCCGGCGTTCCGGCGCCTCTTCTCGGTCGAAGGCCCGCTGCTGAACCCCGTCCTCGCCTACACCGCCCGACTTCTCTTGCTTTACAGCGCGGTGTTCTCTATCGGTTGGGTCTTGTGACCGTCTCAAGCTGCCGTATCTTCCACTATCGCCTGCCGTTGGTGGCCCCGTTGCCGCTGGCGAGCGGCGTGATTCATGAGCGCGAGGGGTTGCTGATGGGCTTGGAATCGGATTCGGGCGCATGGGGTTGGGGTGACGCGGCGCCCTTGCCGGGGTTCAGCCGCGAGGGCATCGACGAAGCCGCGGCGGAGGCCGTGGCTTGGGCGGGGCGCCTGCGGAGGGCGCGCTTCGAGCCGCGCGGCGACGGTCCCGTGTCGTGGCCGGAGTGGGAGTCGGCGGCGGCGTCGCCGTCGGTGCGGTTCGGGCTGGAGACGGCGCTGTGGAGCCTCGCGCGGAGGACGGAGGATGGAACGGCGGCCGAGCTGGCGTGCTTCGAGGGGTCCGTTCCGGTCAACGGGTTGCTGGCGGGCTCACGCGAACAGGTGCTCGCGGATGCGCGGCGGCTTCGGGACGGGGGCTGCCGGGCGGTGAAGCTCAAGGTGGGAAGCCGGGCGGTGGCGGAAGAGGTGGAGTTGACGCGGGCCGTCCGTGATGTCCTCGGAGACGGCGTGGGTCTCCGGCTGGACGCCAACCGGAGCTGGAGCCTGGAGCAGGCGGTGGCGTTCGGGCGCGGGATGGGCGGCGCCGGCGTCGAATACCTGGAGGAACCCTTGCACGATCCGGCGCGGCTGCAAGAGTTGTTCGATGCCACCGGCGTTCCGGTGGCGCTGGACGAAAGCCTGCTGGAGCTTCGGCCGGAGGAGCTTGAAGGACGCCGCGAAGTGGGCGCGGTGGTGCTCAAGCCGACGCTGTTGGGCGGGCTCGCACGGGCGCGGCAATGGGCGGCCACGGCCTCGGCGCTGAACATCCGTCCGGTGGTGAGCAGTTGTTTCGAGAGCGGGGTCGGACTGCTGGCGCTGGCGGCATTCGCCTGGGATTCCACCGGGAACGCGGTGCCCGCGGGCCTCGACACGTATCGCTGGCTGGGCGCGGACGTGGTCGAGCCGCGCCTTTCGTTCCGGCCCGGAGCCATCGAATGGAGCGATGCCGCGGCCCGGGCACACCGCATCGACCGATCCAGGTTGACCGAGATACGGCATGACTGAGATTCGCTGTCCCCTCGAAGAAGCGGCCGAGCGCCACGGCGAACGGCCCGCGGTGGTCAGCGGCGCGCGGGTCGTCTCCTATGCGGAATTTCACCAGCGTGTGGCCGGGGTGACGGCTGCGCTCCGCCGGACGGGATGCAGGCCCGGCGAGCGTGTCGCCGTTTTCGCTCCCAACAGTCCGGACTACCTGGTGTGGCTGCTGTCGGTCCTGCGCCTGGGGGCGGTGTGCTGTCCCATGAACACGCGACTGCCGCACCGCACGGTGACGGACCTTCTACGCCGCGCGGACTGCCGCTGGCTGGTGGCGCGGGGGCCGGAGCAGGAAGGGCTCGGCGACGCGGGCGGTAGCGCCTGGAACATGGAAGAATCCGACTTGCGGGTCATCCGGAGCCGCGACCTCGATGTCGCCGGAGACCGCGAAACGACCGGGGCCGAAGTGCCTTCGGCGAAGGGTTCCGGCGGGTCCACCATGCCCCTCGACCGTCCCGCCACCATCGTCTTCACCTCCGGCAGCACCGGGGTCCCCAAGGCGGTGCTCCATTCCTACGGCAACCACTACTACAACGCCCTGGGCTCCAACACGAACCTGCCGCTGGCTCCCGGCGACCGCTGGCTGCTGGACCTGCCATTGTATCACGTGGGCGGGCTCGGCATCCTGTTCCGGTCCCTGCTGGCGGGCTCCACGGTGGTGATGCCCGACCGGGGGGAGACCCTTGACGCGGTCCTGAGCCGCTACGAGGTCACGCACCTGTCGGTGGTGGTGACGCAACTGCACCGGCTGTTGCAGCAGCCGGATTCCGTGCGCTACCCTGCGCTGCGTTACATTATCCTGGGCGGCAGCCCCGTGCCGCTGAAGCTCCTGGAGCGCGCCGCCTCCCGCGGCCTGCCGGTGTTCGCCAGCTACGGCTGCACAGAGATGGCGTCGCAGGTGGCCACCACCGGGCCGGGCTCCACCACGGCCCAGCGGCTGACGTCGGGGAAACTGCTGCCGCACCGGAGGCTGCGCATCGGGGAAGAAGGGGAGATCCAGTTGGCCGGCGAGACCCTGTTCATGGGCTACGTGGAGGGCGGCAAGCCGCGCCGGCCCCTGACGGAGGACGGCTGGTTCGCCACCGGCGACCTGGGTAGAGTGGACGAGGACGGGTACCTGACGGTCATCGGGCGGCGCGACAACCGGTTCTTCTCCGGCGGAGAAACGATTCACCCGGAGGAGATCGAGCGGGTCCTGACCGACCACGACGGCGTAGAGCAAGCGGTGGTCGTCCCCATCCCGGACGAGGAATTCGGCCAGCGCTGTGTGGCGTTCGTGCAGCCCCGCGGCCAGTCCCTCGACGGTGAGACGCTGGCGGCGTGGCTGCGCCGGTCCCTGCCGCGCTATAAGGTGCCGGATGCCTTCTACCAGTGGCCGCCCGCCGAAGCCAACGCATTCAAGGTCGACCGGGTGCGGTTTCGCAGGCTGGCGGTGGAGGGGCCGGGATTGGTGCTGGGAGGTCAGCGTTCCGGTTAGGGACGTCGACAAGGAAGTTCCGCAACGTCCTTCCCGCTTCCGCGGGAATGACGATTCGAGGGATCTGTGCCGCATGAATTTTGACACTGCCTGGAAAGCGGGAATCCAGGGGCGGAGTGGGGCAGAAAACATGAAAGCAGCCAAACAGGGAAGCGCGAAGCCCGCAACCCGCCACGACGACAGCAGCGAGTTGCTGTCGCTGCTCCGGCACATGTGGGTGATCCGCGCCTTCGAGGAGAAGGTGTCGGCGCTCTATGCGGCGCGGGAGATCGTCGGGTTGCTGCACCTCGGCATCGGGCAGGAGGCGGTGGCGGTCGGTGTATGCGGGCTGCTCGACACAGACGACCTGGTCTACGGCGGGCACCGCTCCCACGGGCACGCCATCGCCAAGGGCGCGGACCCGAACCGGCTCATGGCGGAATTGGCCGGGCGCTTCACCGGCTACTGCCGCGGCAAGGGCGGGTCCATGCACATTGTGGCCGCGGAAGCGGGGTTCGTCACCGCCAGCGGCGTGGTGGGCGGCACCGTGCCCCTGGCGCTGGGCGCGGCCTTCGCCGCCCGGGAGAAGGGCGCCGGGCGGGTGGCGGTGGTGTTCTTCGGCGACGGCGCGGGCCAGACCGGACCCTTTCACGAGTCCCTGAACATCGCCAGCCTGTGGCAACTCCCGGTGATCTTCGTGTGCGAGAACAACGGCTATGCCGAGTTCACGCCACTCTCGGCCCACACCAAGGTGGAGCGGCTGGCACAGCACGCGAACACCTACGGCATCCCCGGCGCCACCGTGGACGGCAACGACATCCTGGCGGTGCGCAAGGCCATGGGCCGGGCCGTGGACAACGCCCGCGCGGGCAAGGGGCCGACTTTCGTCGAATGCCTGACTTACCGCCTCCGGGGCCACTACGAAGGCGACCCGGGCAAGTACCGGGAGCTGTCGCAATTGGCCGACTGGAAGAAGAAGGACCCCATCGCGCGCTTCACGCGGGTGCTGAAGCGGCGCCGGGCCGCGTCCGCCGGGGACTTCGAGAAGGCGGAGAGCGACGCGCGCGCCCTGGTGGACGCGGCCGCGGAGTTCGCGCTGTCGTCTCCCTGGCCCGAGCCCGAGGAGACCGCGACGCAAGTGTGCGCGTGAGGTGGACATGCCGGAGCTGAGCTACCTGGAAGCCATCCGTTCGGGACTGCTGGCGGAGATGCGGGACGACCCGTCGGTGTACGTCTTCGGCGAGGACGTGGCGCTGGGGGGACCCTTCGGGGTCACCCAGGGCATCGCCGAGGAGCTGGGCTCGCACCGGGTGGTGAACACGCCCATCAGCGAAGGCACGGTCATGGGCGTGGCCATCGGCGCGGCGTTGTCGGGGCTGCGTCCGGTGGTGGAGATCATGTTCGTGGACTTCATCACGCTGGCCATGGACCAGCTCGTGAACCACGCGGCCAAGCTCCACTACATGTCCGGCGGACAACTCAGGGTGCCGCTCACGGTACGCGTGCAGTGCGGCGTCCAGGGAAACATGGGTGCGCACCACTCCCAGAGCCTCGAGTCGTGGTTTCTGCACGTTCCCGGCCTCAAGGTCGTCATGCCGTCGAATCCGGCCGACGCCGACAGCCTCATGCGCGACGCCATCCGGGACGACAACCCGGTGCTGTTCGTGGAGCACCGGGGTCTCTACTTCACCCGCGCCGAGGTGCCGGAGGGCGGAAGCGGCCGGGCCATGGACCGGGCGGCGGTGCTCCGGTCGGGAACCGACGTCACCGTGGCCGCGGTCTCCAGGATGGTGGCGCCGGCCCGGGAGGCGGCGGAGGCCCTGGCCGCGGAAGGGATATCCGTGGAGGTCGTCGATCTCCGGAGCCTCGTGCCGCTGGACGTCGAAACCCTCGTGAACTCCGTCAGGAAGACCTCGCGGCTCATCGTCGTGCACGAGGCCGTGGAGCAGGGCGGGGTGGGCGCCGAAGTGGCCGCGCGCGTGCAGGAACAAGCCCTCTACTACCTCGACAGCCCCATCCTTCGGGTCGCCGCCCCCAACGCCCCGGTGCCGTGCGCGCCGCCACTGGAGAACTTCTTCGTCCCGGACAAGGAACGGGTCGTGGCAGCCGTGCATCGGACTTTGGCGAGCCAACCTGCCTGATTATCTCGATTTCGCCTCCTGACAAGGAGGAATCTATGCTGATTTCTCCTTCGCATAAGGAGAATTTAGTGCTAACTTCTCCTTTGCATAAGGAGAAACTGGCTTGGAAGGACTCCCGACCACCTTTCGGCAAGTGCTCAGCGAACAGCTTGCCGGTTCATTGCGGGTACCGCCTCCGGACCACACTCCGCGCCGAGTGCGCGGACGGTTGCGGTTTCCGGGCAAGGCGACCGCGGTGGTGGGCATGCGCCGCGCCGGCAAGACCACGTTCCTGCACCAACTCCGGCGGGAGTTCAGGGTAGCGGGCGCTTCCGCGACCAGCACGCCCTTCGTTTCGTTCGAGGACGAACGGCTCTCGGGCCTGGAAGGTAGGCATCTCGACTTCCTCCTGGACGAACGGCAGAGACTCTCGACAACGGAGTCGGACACTTCGTCCATCATGTGGTGCTTCGACGAGATCCAGTTGGTTGCCGGTTGGGAGCGCTTCGTGCGCCGGTTGTTGGATACGGAGGCCGTGGAGGTGTTCGTGACCGGCTCTTCGGCGGCATTGCTCTCTCGCGAGATCGCCACGGCGCTACGCGGACGGGCATGGCAGGTGCTCATGCACCCGTTCGGCTTCGACGAGGCGCTGCGCCATCGGGGCCTGGAACCGCCCCGCGACGTTCCGGCTCGCGGAGACCGCGTGCGTCTGGAACGGGAATTCACGGGTTGGCTGCTGGCGGGTGGCTTTCCGGAAGCCCAGGAACTGGACACCGCTTCGCGACACCAATTGCTGCGCGACTACGTGGATGTCGCCGTGCTCCGGGACGTCGTGGAGCGTCACAGCGTCAGCAACGTCACCGGCCTCCGCTGGCTGGTGCGCCAGTTGCTCGGGAACGCGGGCGGGTCGTTCAGCGTCGAGAAGTTTCACGCGGCCCTCAGGTCCCAGGGCATCGCCATCTCCAGGGACACCGTGCACCAGTTCCTGGCCTACCTGGAAGACTGCTTTCTGGTGCGAATCGTGTGGATGGAGTCTGGCTCCGAACGCCAGCGCATGGTCAATCCGCGCAAGGCGTATCCGGTGGACGCCGGTCTCATTCCGGTTTTCGACCGCACGGGCCGCGCCAACATCGGTCACGCGTTGGAGACCGCCGTGCTCATCGAGTTGGAGCGGCGCCGATGTGAGGTGGCCTACGTGCGCACCCACGAAGGCCATGAGGTGGATTTCCTGGCCCGCGAGGCGGACGGGCGACGGGAACTGATCCAGGTCTGCGCCGACGCGACCGGACCGGACACCGCGGAACGGGAGCTGCGCGCCCTGACGGCGGCGGGGAAGCAGTTTCCCGATGCCGGCATGCGCCTGCTCACCCTGACCCGTGACGGCATTCCCGACTCGTTGCCCGACGGCGTCACGGCGCAACCCGCGTGGGCTTGGATACTCGAACCGGAACAGGGCTTCCGCCGGTAACCGTTGTGGCGAAGGCAAGGGAGCGAAGGGATCGTGCCGCCGCCGAGTGGGGAATCTTTTTCGCGAGGAAGTTTCGGGCACCGCAACGCGGAAGCAGGGCCGACTTCCCGTGTGCTACCGGTGTAACCACCGCGGCCCGCGCTTCTCCACGAATGCCCTGACGCCTTCCTCGACGTCCTCGGTTTCCAGCAGTTCCTGGAGGTAGATTTCCTCGGAGCGTGTGAGTGCGGCGGAGAGATCCTTGAGTCCAATTTCCCGGAGCCCTCTCAGGGTGATGCGCAGCACCGCGCGGCTCTTGTCAAGCAGCTCGCCCCGCAGGGCCTCGATCGCTTCGGCGAGCTGGGGGCGCGGCACGACCCGGTTCACGAGCCCGATGGACGCGGCTTCGTGGGCCGAAAGCCGGCGGCCGGTGAGGATCATCTCGGCGGCCCGGTGGTAGCCGATCTGCGACGAGAAGCGCGCCAGCGCCACCGGCGGGAAACAGCCCACGGTGATCTCGGGGGTGGCGAACGAACTCTCCTCGGACGCGAGCACCAGGTCGCAGACCGACGCCAACTCGCAGCCCCCGCCCAGACAAACGCCGTCCACCACCGCGATGGTGGGCTGCCGCAGGCTCATGAGCTTCCGGATGACGCCGTGCACGAGGTCGAGCATCTCCGGCACCTGCGTCCGCGTGTGGTCTTTCACGTCCACGCCCGCCGAGAACGCGCGTTCGCCCGCGCCGCTGATCTCCACGAGTTCCACGCCGTCATCCCCGTCCAATGTGTCCAGGACCTGGCGCAGATCGCGCAGCAACGCGAGATTGAGCACGTTCAGAGGCGGCCGGTCAATGACCACGGAAGCGACCCCGCCGGTCTTTTCCAGAAAAATTCCTGACATCGTATCCTCCGGCACCCGCACTACCGCTGGATTGCTGCCTTCCAGGCCGTGTCAACAGTCCCAAGGCAATGACGCCTCTTTCCGTCATTCCCGGCCCGCTCTCCGTCGTACCCGTCCCCGCTCTCCGTCATACCCGTCCCCGCTCTCCGTCGTACCTGTCCCGGCTCTCCGTCGTACCCGTCCCCACTCTCCGTCATTCCCGCGAAAGCGGGAATCCAGGGGTGGTGGTGTGGCGGCCCCATTGCCCCAGGCCCCACCCCGCCTGGATTCCCGCTTTCGCGGGAATGACGGAGAGTGGGGACGGGTATGACGGAGAGTGCAGGGTATGACGGAGAGTGCAGGGAATGACGGAAAGTGGGGAGGGGTCTCACGACGGCTCCGGGGCGTCGGTTCTCTCATGGGCACTAGAATCGGAACACCAGCGACTTGATGGTCACCGGCACTGTGCCCGACGGCTCCAGCACCCGGCCCAGGTCGATGAAGTCGAAGTCGCGGAGCGTGATGCCGTCCAGTGCCAGCACGTCGCCCGCGAGGCCGAAGTCCTGCTTGAGGATGGTGCCCACGAGGCCGGCCATGTCGTGGTCGAACACCAGGTAGATGGGCTGTTCCCGCGCCACGGTCCGCGGCAGGCCTTCCAGGAGCCCGCGGCAGAACGCGCCGATGCGAATGGCCGCGGGCGGTCCCTCCCACGCGAACACGAGGGCCACCTCGGCGTCACCCTCTTCCAGGTCGAAGGTCTGGAAGTGGCCTCGGATGGTCCGTGCCATGTCGTCCGAGTCGATGTCGCCGTCAAGGTCGACGGGTGGACGCAGTACCTGGAGGTTCTTGCGCGGAAGCAGGCCGTCGCCGGAACGGTAGATGGTGTTGCCGGACACCTGCACGGTATGCTGCGCGGCGCCCATGACCGTGGCGCGGATACACTCGCGCGCGCTCACGAGGCTACCGCGCAGTTCACCGTCGTCGATGCGCCGCCGCAACGCCCGTCCCAGCGGCGCGCCGAGGTCTCCGTAGGACTCGCCTTCGTTCCCGTAGACGTATTCGCCGACGCCCCCGGAGAAGACCACCGCGTCGCAATCGCGGCCCCCGTCCAGGGGCGGCGTCAGCCACAGCGGCTTCAGCTCGGAGCCGGACTCACGGCCGCCGGCCAGGGTCAACACCACCTGCGCCATGTGGTCGGCCAGGCGTTCGATGTCGCCGGCATTCGCCCGGTCTCCCGCATTCCAGTCGAGCCCCACGTGACTCGCCAGGGTCTTGCCGCCAGGCTCCAGCACCGTGATGGCGCCGTCGCCGCCGGTGGCGAGGAGCCTCCCGCCGACATGAAACGCCCCAGTGCCGAGCACTCGTCCGCCTTCGGCCAAGGCCAGTTTGGTGGTACCGCCGCCGATGTCGATGTTGAGGACGCGGCAATTCTGCTCCGCGGAAAAGGCCACGGCGCCCGAGCCGTGGGCCGCCAGCAGGGCTTCGAAGTTGTGGCCGGCGGTGGCGCAGACGAAGGCGCCGCGCTGGTCGGCGAAGAGGTCGGCGATGGCCCGTGCGTTGTCCCGGCGGATCGCTTCCCCCGTGAGGATGATGGCGCCGGTGTTCACGTCATCCGGCGTGAGCCCCGCGGCGTCGTACGCTTCGTCCACGAGCCGGCCCAGGGCCTCGTCGTCGATGCGTTCGCGGTTGGCGGTGTAGGGGGTGAAGCGGATGGGGGAGAGATAGAGCGTCTCCCTGTCCGTCACCACGAAACGGCTGGACAACTCTCGTCCCAGGCGGCGGAGCACCAGGCGCGAGAACAGGATCTGGGACGTGGCCGTGCCCACGTCGATGCCGACGCTGGTCAGCGTGATGGTGTCGAGCTTCCAGAGCGGATGGTCTTCCTCTTCCTCCAGGGCGCCGTCGTGATCGTGTTCGTCCCCAATGTCGTGCATGGGCCGAGGATATCCCGGTGCGGTGAATACTACCAGTGGACCGAGGCCCGCAACGTGAAACCGTGCTCCACTGGATCGTGCGGCTGCCTGCGCTGCGTACCCTGGAGGGCCAACGTCAGGGACGAGGCCACGCGTGCCCGCGCACCTGCTCGATACTCTCGCGTACCGTGCTCGGACACCAGAAAACCGGCGTAAGGCGTCATCCGGCCGCGTCCACCGAACGCCGCCACGTTGTAGCCCAACTCACCGGCCACGCGCATGGCGGTATCCGCGGAGCGGTCCTCGGTCGTGCTCAGACCCTGTTGCCAGAGATCTTCCATGCCGCGCTGTGACAGCCCCCACGATGGCTCGATGCCCAGGGACCAGCCCTGCCCGCGAACGCCGGGATCGAGCCGGAGCGCGCCGCCGACACTCCATTCTTCGGCATCTCCGCCGTGGCCCAACAGTGCCCTTCCGCGGCCTTCCACCGTGAGACCGAGCGACGCCTCCATGAACTTGACGCCGCCCCCGATCTCGACCCCGGTGCCGGTCTGCCCGTCACCGCCGTCAGCGAGAACCCCCAGCTCCAGCGAAGGGGTCAGCACGGCGCCCGCCCCGAGTTGCCGGGTGTGCGTTCCTTCCAGCGCCAGTCGAAGCCGAGTGACGGTGGAGGTGATCTCTTCCATGTTGTCGGACTCGTGGACCTCGGCCCGGGCCAGCGCGCCTTCGCCTTTGAGGTTCACGGCGGTCTCGCTGCCTTTGGCGCGGTCGCCGCTGGAATACAGAGTGCCGGCAGCGCCCAGCACCGCGGACCACTGGGTCAGGTCGCTGGCGTGTTCGTCCGCGGAGTCCTCGTGGGTGAGCTTGACCTTGCCCCAGCCGTGGCCAGCCGTTGCCCACACCTTGATGCCGGAGTCCAGCATCCACCCCACGTAGGGATTGAGACTGGTCAGGTCGGCGTTGTATTCGCCCTGGCGCGGGTCCGCCCCGATGCGGTCGGTATAGTCGATGGCTCCCTTCGAATAAGACAGCGAAAGGCCGGCCAGTAGATTGCGGCGCAGCATCACGTCGGATCCCAGGTGGCCGCTCACCACGTTGCCTTCCCAGTCGATGCCGTCGCCTGCGCCGGAGACGTTGCGATAGTCGCCGCTTCCCCAGAGCGTGAGGCCGCCGGGGTTGCCGGCTCCGTTCAATGGCAGGACGAGGGACGATCGCGCCAATAGCCGCGCAAGGCCCGCGCCTTCCTGAACGGCCTTGCCGTGGAATGCCAGCGCATCGGGCAGATTTCCCGCCCCTGCGAGGTTCAAGCCCGCCGCGTCCACATCCGATCCCGAAAGACGTCCGTCAACTCGGCGGCTGACCGCGTCCATGGTGCTCGAGAGCATCACGCGCGCGACCGCGGGGACCAGGACGCGCGCGACTCTGCGGATGCGTTCGCCCACGGGTGGGAAAACGCCCGGATCGGAGCGGTCGAGCAGAGCCATGCCGACGGTGTCGACGTGAGTCTTCTGCATGGCGCCGAGGAGCTTGGCGGCCCCGGAGCCGGGATAGTGGGCGCAGTAGGGGCTGCTGGGGTCGTGAGTGTTGCCGTCACCGGCGGCGACACGCATGAGTTCGCAGTTCAGGGTCTCCCACCATGCGCCGACGCTGTCGTGGCCGCCGTCGCCGTAGATTTCGGCGGCAGCGTCATTAACGAGCTCCCTGGTAGGCGGATCGAGATCGGCATACATTTTTTTGGCGGCCGTCTGCTGGTCGGTGGTGGCATTGTCGCCGAACAGGGCGGCGACCATCTGCTCGGCATTGAGTGTGTTCCACCAGCGCATGGCCATGTCATTGTCCGGCACAAAGAGACCCGGATCGGAGCGGTCGAGCAGGGCTTGGCCGACGGTGTCAACGTGGTCCTTCTGCTCATCGCCAAGGATCCGCGCGTGTCCGGAGCCGGGATAGTGGGCGCAGTAGGGGCTGTTGGGGTCATGAGTGTTGCCGTCACCGGCGGCGACGCGCATGAGTTCGCAGTTCAGGGTCTCCCACCAGGCGCCGACGCTGTCGTGCCCGCCGTCGCCGTAGATGGCGTAGGTAGCGTCATGGACGAGCTTCTTGGTCTCGGGGTCGAGCTCGGCGTACATTTTCTTGGCGGCCGTTTGTTGGTCGGCGGTGGCATTGTCGCCGAACAGGGCGGCGACCATCTGCTCGGCATTGAGTGTGTTCCACCAGCGCATGGCCATGGCGTTGTCCGGCGGGAACACGCCAGGGTCCGAACGGTCGAGCAGGGCCTGGCCGACGGTGTCGACGTGGTCCTTCTGCATGGCGCCGAGGAGCGTGGCGGCCCCGGAGCCGGGATAGTGGGCGCAGTAGGGGCTGCTGGGGTCGTGAGTGTTGCCGTCACCGGCGGCGACGCGCATCAGTTCACAGTTCAGGGTCTCCCACCAAGCGCCGACGCTGTCGTGGCCGCCGTCGCCGTAGATGGCAGAGGTGGCGTCATGAACGAGCTCCCTGGTAGACGGATCGAGATCGGCATACATTTTTTTGGCGGCCGTTTGCTGGTCGGCGGTGGCGCTGTCGCCGAACAGGGCGGCGACCATCTGATCGGCGTTGAGTGTGTTCCACCAGCGCATGGCCATGTCATTGTCCGGCACAAAGAGACCCGGGTCGGAGCGGCCGAGCAGAGCTTGGCCGACGGTGTCGACGTGGGCCTTCTGCGTGGCGCCGAGGAGCTTGGCGGCCCCGGAGCCGGGATAGTGGGCACAGTAGGGGCTGCCGGGGTCGTGAGTGTTGCCGTCACCCGCGGCGACGCGCATGAGTTCACAGTTCAGGGTCTCCCACCAGGCGCCGACGCTGTCGTGGCCGCCGTCACCGTAGATGTCTTCCGCCGCTTCATTGACGAGCCGCTTGGTGTTGGCGTCCAAGCCGGCGTACATTTTCTTGGCGGCGGTCTGCTCGTCGGCGGTGGCGCTGTCGCCGAACAGGGCGGCGACCATCTGCTCGGCATTGAGGGTATTCCACCAGCGCATGGCCATGGCGTTGTCCGGGGTGGGCTCCGTCTGGGCGTGCGCCTGACCGTGAGGGCCGAGAGCAAGGACGGTGAGCAGTGCGAGGAACATGAAGTGTGCCAAGAACCCAATGCCTTGACGGATTTGTCGATTGCGAAGTTGCATTTCGTTTCTTCCTGCGTTTATTCGATACTGGTCGATGTTCGCGTTTCGCAACGCGGGTCAAGCGCCACGCCCGGCGTTAGTCGATGAAACTCCCTTGCTCGTCAGGTAGGTTGCCCTGCTCGCCGGGCATGTTGCCGTGCTCGTCGGGGAACTGGACCTTGATGGCTTCCGCGCCCGCCACGCCCGTGCACCACGGCACCATGCTCTTCATGCGGCAGGTGATGCCACGTTGGCGCAACTCTTCCTCGAAGATGCGGTGGACTTCGGGGTCCTCGTCCTCGTACTCCACTTGGTAGCCGCCCTTCTTGCCGCTGACCTCGCCGGTGCGGAGCACCGTGGATTCCAGAGCCTGCCAGCGGTTCACCGCATACTTGCGTGAAAGGCCTTGGTTCATCACCAGGTAGGTGGCGGGGGTGGCGCCGACGTTGAAGTGCTGGTGCAGCCACAACCCCTGGCCCGCGCCGGAGAGGTAGAGGCTGCCTTCCTTCCAGTCGCAGCGAATGCGCTCCTCGTTGCCGCGCTGGGCGAGCACGTAGCCCTCGCCCTCGATGATGTAGAGGTGCGCGCCCGGGCCGTGACGGTGGGACTTCTTGTAGTAGCCCGATTCGAAGCGGGATACGTGGGACTCCATCAGCCCGGAGCCCATGACCATGAAGGCGTTGGTGCCGCCGCCGCCACGGCTCTTCCACTCGTACAGCGGCAGCTTGCGTATGTCCGGGATGAAGTTGGTCTCCCACACACGGCCCTTGTAGAGCTTGGCCTCGGCGCTGAAGTAGTCCGGCTCGCCCTGGTAGCGGTCGTCGAAGTCGTAGGTGTTGTTGAAGATGAAGTGTTCGCTGTTCCACTGCCGGAAGATCTGGGGCAGGTCGGTGACCGAGAACCAGCGCGCCGGCTGGGACAGGCTGGCGTTGAAGAACTGGTGCCAAGCGTTGGTGGGCGGTACGAAGTAGCTGCCGGGACCCCACTCGAAGGTCTGCTTGGCGCCGCCCTCGCGCCACACCGAGCAGGAACCGTGGCCCGACACCACGTAGATGGCCTCGGTGTACATGTGCCGCAGCGGCGCGGTGTAGCCGCCGGGCGGCAGCTCGACGATGTGCTCGTCGCCGCCGTTGTCGCCGTCGAGGTAGCATAGGGCGCCCTTGACGCCGTCGCCCTTGCGCGGCCACGGCCCCACCTCCACCGCCTTCATGTCTTCGATAAAGATGCCACCCACGAGCGGCGCCCCTTCGCGTTCGCGCCACTCGGCGTAGGAGTCGACGCGCACGAGCGCGGGCTGTTTCTCCGGGTCCAGGGGTTGGGTGGGTATGGTCACGGTATCGCCTCTTTCCTCGAGTTGTGGGGAGGGTAAGTGTTACCGGGATGCATGTCAATCGAGGAGCGTGCGCGGGCGCCTTGAATTTGGCGGGAAGGACGAAGTGGGGACGGCAGCAAGGCGACCCCGCGCACAGGTTCACAAATCACGGGCTACAAATGTTGCAAATCGCTGGTTCGCTCAGTTACAAATGGCTGGTTGCGACATCGACGAGGACGCTCGTCAAGCCGTGGCCATCGATCCCAAACCGGTGCTGGCCGGAGACAGGCCGCGACTGATCGACGAGTGGCAGATCGAGCCTGCCATCTGGAACCATGTCCGGCGTGAAGTGGACCGGGTCGCAGTCCCGGACAGTTCATACTGACGGCTCGGCGGTGCTCGCCGATGACATCACCCGCCACACCGGCGCAGGCCGGATATCCCGAGTCAGGCTGCGTACCATGAGTTCCTTCGAAGCGGGATCACCGCGGCTTCGCTCCCGGTTTCTGCGGCGGCGACGGCATCGCCGTCATTCCGACCGGCGCGCTGGCCCCGTGCCCGATCAGCGTGGCAGTCTCGTGCGGAGGCTGCGGGTTGCCGGTGAAATTCCCTTGATCTTGCACCAGGCCGTGAGACCACGGCCACGGAAAGGAGCGAACCATGCCCGGCCCCCTGAACGACATCCGCGTGGTGGACTTTACCCACGCGCTGAACGGTCCCTTCTGCACCATGTTGCTGGGGCACCTGGGGGCCGAGGTCATCAAGATCGAGCCGCCACAGGGGGACAATTTCCGCCGGTCCTGGATGGCGCCGGACGCGGGCAAGGACGGCTACGAGTTCCTGTGGATCAACGTCAACAAGAAGAGCGTGGTGTTGAACCTGAAGAGCGAACGCGGCGTCGAGCTGGCGCGCGGGCTCATCGCGCGGGCGGACGTGCTGGTGGAGAACTACCAGAAGGGCACCATGGAGCGTTTCGGGCTGGACTACGACTCGGTAAAGGACGTCAACCCGCGGCTGATCTACGCCTGCTCCCGCGGCTACGGCGAGTGGGGACCCTACGCCGATTACGGCAACACCGCCGCCACCAACAACAGCATAACCGGCTGGACCCACACGGCTTGGGAGTACGCCGGCGCCAAGGGTACCAAGTCACTCGGCATCGGCGACGAGGCTGCCGGGGTGAGCATGACCGTGGGCATCCTCGCCGCCCTCCACGCGCGCGAGCGCACCGGCGAGGGTCAGAGGATCGTGGTGTCCATGCAGGAGGCGGTGCTGGGCTTTATGGTCAGCTCCATGCACGAGCACTTCACCGGCAACATGGTGGGCAACACGCCCATGGAGGTGGCGGACGGCTACTTCACGCTGCGGATACCGCACCTGGATGACGGTGGCTGGGGCCGGTTGGCTGAGAGGATGGGGCGGCCGGAGCTGGCGACGGATGCGCGTTTCGCCGCCGCGGCGGTCCGCCGGAAGCACAAGGACGAGTTGGATGAGATCGTCCGGGACTGGGCGGGTACCCGCACCCGGCAGGAGATCTGGGATTCCGTGCGCGACCTTGGCTACTTCGGCGCACCGGTGCTGTCCAAGGCCGAGGTCCTGGAAGACCCCCACATCAAGGCCCGCAATGCCTTCACCGAACGTGACCATCCCACCGCCGGCCCGACGACGCTTCTGGCGCCGTGGATCCACATGTCGCGAACGCCGGCGTCCATCCACGGCGACGCCCCCGCCATCGGCCAGCATACCGACGAGGTGCTTGGCGGCCTGCTGGGGCTCGGCGAGGCAGATCTGGCGGAGTTGCGCATTGCCGCAGTCATCCGGTGACGCGCAGGCAAGGTATACTGGCCCGCATGCCTCAGAAACTTCAGCGCGGCATCCGCGACCTGTCGAAGCACCTTGACGCGGAGCACATGGTTAGGCAGATTGAGGTTTCGTGGAAGGCTCCGCCAAGATCGTGAGCGGAGGAGAGATGTTCCAAAACCTGCTGAACAACTCCTCCAGCCTGCGCATGGCCTGCGAGAAAGCGCAGAGTTCTTTGTGTCGTTGGAGCCGCCTCCAACCGAGACCTAGTGTCCTGTCCCGTATAAAACGTCGTGAAGATGCGCAGGACTTTTTGTCGTCGGCAAGGAGCGACGACGAGCAGTGGCCCCTACCACGCGAGGAGGAGCAACGCAGCCGACGGCGAAAAGGACAAGCAGATTCATGACGTTTTATACGGGACAGGACACTAGAGACCTGGAACCCTACTATTGGTTCATGATGGGCATTCCATCTCAATGCTCGACATGCCCTCTTTGCCTCCCGACTTTGCCAACGCCCTGCTTTGTTCGCGTGTGAAGTCTGTCTGTTCCAAGCGGTGGAGTAGTTGAGAGTACGTGCGGGGTCCCACTGCGGTGTCCTGCTGTGCGCTGAAGTCCGAGATCAATCCGCGACGGTCTTGTCCGGGAACTCGCACAGGTCGGCGATTACGCAGCCCGGGCACTCGGGCTTGCGCGCCTTGCAGACGTAGCGGCCGTGGAGGATGAGCCAGTGGTGGGCGTCCTTGCGGAACTCCGGGGGCGTCAGCCGGGTGAGGCGCGTCTCCACCTCCAGAGGGTTCTTCCCGCGCGCCATGCGCGTGCGGTTGGCGACTCGGAAGATGTGCGTGTCCACGGCGATGGTGGGTTCGCCGAAGGCGGTGTTGAGGATGACGTTGGCGGTCTTACGGCCCACGCCGGGGAGCTTTTCCAGGGCCTCGCGGGTGCGCGGCACTTGGCCGCTGTGCTCGTCGATAAGGATTCGACAGGTCTTGATGATGTTCTCGGCCTTGCTGTTGAACAGGCCGATGGTGCGGATGTAGCGCTTGAGCCGGTTGACGCCCAGCTTGAGGATCTTCTCGGGTCTGTTGGCCACCGGGAACAGCTCGGCCGTGGCCTTGTTGACGCTCACGTCGGTAGCCTGGGCCGACAGCACCACGGCGACCAGCAGCTCGAAAGGGTCCACCCAATCCAGTTCGGTGGAGGGATTCGGGTTGCGCTCTCGAAGCCGCGTGTAAATGGCGATGCGCTTCTGCCGGTTCACGGGATTACTCGGGGACCTTCGAACTCCGCCGCCGATGCGAGCCTCACAGTCTAGCGTTCCCGGACAAGGGTGTTCAACAACCTGAAACCCTCACGACGCGTCCTTGCGCCTGATATACTGCGCGCATGCGGTTCTTCAACACCACCGGTCCGGTCGTTCCTGCGGACCACTATAGCCTCCCGCCCCTGGAGCGGCTGAACTTCAACGAAGTCCGGACGCTCATTCATGACAAACGCTACTTCGTCCTGCACGCCCCACGCCAGACGGGCAAGACCTCCGCCCTCCTGGCGCTGCGCGACCGGCTGAACAGCGGCGCCGAGGGCGACTACCGCGGTGTGTACATCAACGTGGAGGTCGGGCAGGCGGGACGGGAAGACGTGCCACGGGCGATGCGAGCGATTCTCAATGATCTGGCGCTGCAAGCCCGCTTTGCGCTTCGGGACGAATTCGTGGCCGATATCCGGCTCGGCGTCCTGGAAGAAGCCGGTCCCGACGACGCCTTCAAGGAGGTCCTGAGCCGCTGGGCACAGGCCGACCCGAGACCCTTGGTCCTGCTCATCGACGAGATCGACGCGCTCGTGGGCGACACGCTGCTGTCGGTGCTGCGGCAGTTGCGAGCGGGCTACGTCCTGCGCCCGGAAGGCTTCCCACAGAGCGTTGTCCTGTGCGGCGTGCGCGACGTGCGCGATTACCGCATCCACTCAGGTTCCGAGAAAACGATCATCGCCGGCGGCAGCGCCTTCAACGTCAAGGCCGAATCGCTGCGGCTCGGCGATTTCTCGCAGGACGAGGTGCGGGCGCTGCTCGCGCAGCACACCGAGGAGACGGGACAGGTGTTCACCGAGGGCGCTCTGCAACGGGTCTGGACGCAGTCGCAGGGGCAGCCGTGGCTCGTCAACGCCCTCGCCGCCCAGACATGCTTCCGCAATCCGAGCGGGCGCGACCGTGGTCGGTCGATCACGGCGGACGACATTGACGAGGCGCAGGAGCAACTCATCGCGCGCCGCGAGACGCACCTGGACCAGTTGGCGGACAAGCTGCAAGAGGAGCGGGTGCGGCGCGTGGTTGAGCCGCTGCTGAGCGGCGGGGACGAGCGGGAGTTCACGGCGCGTGATCTCGAGCACGTGCGCGACCTGGGGCTGGTGGCATTCGACACACCCCTGCGCATCGCCAACCCGATTTACGCCGAGGTGGTGCCGCGCGAGTTGACGGTTGCGGCGCAAGAAGGGTTGGTGCAGGACACGGCCTGGTACATCGATGCCGACGGCGGGCTCGACGTGGTGGCGCTGCTGACCGCGTTCCAGGCGTTCTTCCGGGAGCACTCGGAGCACTGGGTCCGGCGTTTCGACTACCAGGAAGCGGGGCCGCAACTCCTCCTGCAGGCTTTTCTGCAGCGCATCGTCAACGGCGGCGGCCGCATCGAGCGGGAATACGGGCTTGGCCGAGGGCGCACCGACCTGCTCATCATCTGGCCGCTGGACGGGCGGACGCGGAAGTTCGTGATCGAGTGCAAGATTCTGCGCAAGAGCCTGGAGCGTACGGTGAGCGAGGGGCTGCGGCAAACCGCGGCGTACATGGATCGCTGCGGCGCGGAAGCCGGCCATCTCGTCATCTTCGACCGCGGCGACGGACGGTGGGAGGACAAGGTATACTGCCGGCGCGAATCGTGCGGCGGGACCGAGATCTACGTGTGGGGAATGTGACTACTGACCGGTCGCGAAGTGTCACGGCGATCTCTATCTTCGCGAACTGGTGATCCGCGGGCGGCCTTGGCCCTGGAGACCCGCCACCCATGCTTCACGGTATGTACTTCTCGTCCTGAAGGAACAGTTCGCTGGGGATCTCCGTCCCCAACCCCTTCTCCTTGCAGCGGTTGTAGATGAGATGGGCGACGGCGGTAAACTGCACGCCGTCGCCGCGCAAAACCAACCCCGTGATCTGGTCGTCGGACGTGCGGCCGGGGTGGTTCCCCGCGATGACATCCCCCAGCAACGGCAGCTTGTCCCACTCGATTTGCGTCGGCCGCGTGTACTGGTCCTTGCCGTGCTCGGGGATCGCTTCGGCGCCGCCGATGGCGTAGCGCATCCAGCGCCTGCCGTGGCGGTTCATGGTGAGCACGTCGCAGCGTTCCCAGCCGGCGATTTCCAGTTCCACGTCCGACACGTTGCTGACGAACTGGCCCGGCTCCAGCCAGTCGGCCATCACCACCGGGTCCTTGGAGTTGGTGGCCATGTAGACGATGTCCGCGCCGCGGACCGCCTCACGCGCGGAGGGCGCCGGTACGATCTCGATCCCCGCCTCCTCGGACATCTGCTCCGCGAACTTCTCCTTGTTGCCGGGAGTGGGGCTGTACACCTCGATCCTTTCCAGACTGCCGAGGGCGGCGAAACAGTGAGCGGCGCCCTGGGCCTGCCAACCGGTTCCGATGAGCCCTACGGTGCGTGAGTCCTTCCGGGCCAGATACTTCGCTCCGACCGCGCCGGTGCCGGCCACGCGGAACTTCTGAAGATAGCCGTCGTGGATGATGGCCTGGAGCTCGCCGGTGCGGGAGCTGTACAGGAAGATGAGGCCGCAGAACCTGCCGTCCTTGCGGCCCGGCACGCGCCGCTGCAGCGTGCGTCCGTCCTGCTCGAAATAGGTGATGATGTCGGAGTCGATGCGGTCCGTCGTGGCATCCAGCTTGGCGACCGCGCCGCTCAACGAGGTGTAGGAGTGGTGCGTCGGATTGCATCCGCCCTCGGGGAATCTCGGGTGATCGCCGTAGTCGTCGGGGTCCCTGGGCGTGAAGACCCGGTACGGGGGCGCGTTGACGGCGCCGCCGGTGGCCAGCTCCAAGGCCGCCAGCTCCAGTGCGTCGTTCACCTCGGACGGTTCGAGGACCTTCTCCACGGTGGGATTGTCGATGATGAGCGTCATGCAACCTCCTTGGAATGTTGCGGAGCGTCCGTCAGTCGCGGCGCCCCACCCCCCGGGTCCAGGGTCCGATGAGCAGGACCGTGGTGATTCCGGCGGCCCCCACCAGGCCCAGAAGCAGCCACGGCACGTAGTCGTGGGTGTGGAAGTGGTCGACGAGGACGCCGGCCAGATACGGACCGACGACGCCTCCCCACATGTAGAAGAAGCTCATGCTGCCGCGGATGGTGCCGAAGCGGCGGCGCCCGAAATAGTCGCCCACGGCGGCCCATATGACCGGTATCGATGAGTCCAGCACGCTGAACAGCGTGGCGAACAGCAGCAACCCCCAGAGCGTGGTGCTCCACATCAGGACGAGAACCGCGATGAAGGAAAGCACCATGCACCAGGCCACGAGGCGTACCTTGTTGGTCTGATCGGCGATCCACCCCATGATGAAGTGCGCCACGATGTTCATGCCGTTGAACCACGACAGGGGGAGCGCCGCCGCCAGAGGCGTCAGGCCCTTCCACTCCATCAGGGGCACGAAATGCACGATGACGATGGTGTAGGCCGCGGTCCGGGTGGTCATCCACAGGACGAATAGCCAGAAGACCGGGGTGCGCATGGCGCGGCCGGCCTGGTACTCGGACTCGCCGGGGGCGTCTGTGCCGTCGTTCCGCGACCCATCCTCCTCCGCTCCTGCCGGTCGGGCGGGAGACGCCCCGGTCTCCGCGGCGATTTGCAGGCCCATGCTCTCCGGCGACCGGCGAATCCTCAGGGCCAGCGGCGCGGCCACGAACAGGAACATGCATCCCGCCAGGAACGCCGACGTGCGCCAGCCCCAGAAGTGCACGGCCACCGCCAGCAGGACCGTGACCACGGTTCCGCCCACGGGCATGGCGGCGCTCAGACAGGTAAGCGCCCGGGCGCGATAGCGATGGAACCAGTTGACGGCCAGCACCGCGGGAGCGTGCACGAAACCCGCCGTGAAGGTCAGGGAGATGACCCCGACGTAGATGACGAGGAAGCTCGCGTAGCTGTCGATGAAGGAAAAGAGAACGTAGCCGGCACCGCACAACAGCGCCGCGGTCAGTATCACGGGCTTGGGGCCGAAGCGGTCAATGAGGTACCCCGCCAGCGGCCCCTCAATGGCGCCCTCGGCCCGTGCCAGGGAGAATGCCAGCGAAGTGGCCGCGTGGCTGATGCCCAGCTCTTTCTGGATGGGAAGGAAGTAGACGGTGAAACCGAAGCTGTGGAGTCCGCCGCCGAGGGTGCGGATGAGGGCCGTCAGCCCGATCATCCGCCAGCCGTAGTAGAGGTCCGACAGCCGGCGGCGAAGACCCTTGATCGAAAGCAAGCGGATTCACCCGACGGGCGGCCCGTGGCTCGACGTTCGGTTCGCGGTCGAGTCCGGCAGGCCGCCCGTTCGGAGTTGCGCTATTTCCCGGCTTCCCGCAGCGCCCGCAGCACGTTTTCGGGGCTCAGCGGCAGCCGGCGCACGCGCACGCCGGTGGCGTTGTAGATGGCGTTGGCGATGCAGGCCATGGGCGGCACGGAGCCGATCTCGCCCGCGCCCTTGGTGCCGTACGGGCCGGCGCCGGGGTAGCCCGACACGAGGACCGTCTCGATGGGCGGCAGCATGTTGATGGTCGGCATCAGGTAGTCGACGAAGGTCGGGTTGAGGGTCCGCCCCTCGCTGTCGTGCACCACCTGTTCGCACAGCGCCTGGCCCAGACTCATGGCCGCGGCGCCCTCGATCTGGCCTTCCACCGCCCTGGGGTGCACCACGAAGCCCACGTCGTGCACGCACACGTATTTCAGCACCGTCACGTTGCCGGTGTCGGTGTCCACCTCCACCAGGGCCGCGTGAGTGGTGAAGGGCTGGGAACTGCCCTGCTCGCGCTCGTGGACCTGGGATGCCTTGGAGTCGAAGTAGCCCCGGCCGATGACGTCGCCGATCTCGTTGTGGGCCGCGGTGCAGACGGACGCCATGGACACGGACCGGGAGGGCGCGCCCTTGACCTGGATCTGCTTGTCCACGATCTCCAGGTCCTCCGGGCTCGCCTCCAGCGTGGCCGCGGCCATGCGCAGGATCTGCTCGCGCGCGTCCTCGGCCGCCAGCTTGACGGCGTTGCCCGACACCAGCATGGAGCGGCTGCCCACGGTGCCCGCGTCCCACGGGCTCGCGTCCGTGTCGACGTTGAGCACGGTGACGTCGCCGGTGGGGATGCCCAACTCCTCGGCCACGATCATGGGGATGCCGAACCGCGCTGCGGTGCCGAAGTCCACCTTGCCGATGTGCACGGTGGCGGAGCCGTCCTCGTTGACCTTCACCACCGCGCCGCCGCCGGGTCCCGAGCCCTCGATCCAGGCGCCCGTGGCGAAGCCGATGCCCTGGTTCTTTCCGAGCTTGACCTTGCCCCAGCCGATCTTCTCCTTGGCGGTGTTCAGGGTCTCGGGCAGCGAGCTGTCACGCAGCTTGGGCACGCCGACGATGCCGTCGCCCTTGGCGGGCACGTTCTTCAGGCGGAACTCGATGGGGTCCATGCCCAGTTCGGCGGCGATGGAGTCCATGTGCGACTCCATGGCGAAGGTGGCCTGGGGGCCGCCCGGCCCGCGCACCGGTCCGCATACCTGCTTGTTGGTGTAGACCGTGAGGCCGTCCATGTGGATGTTGGGCAGGCGGTACCAGCCGCCCACCATCTGGGTGCAGCGGCCGCCGGCCTGGTTGCCGAAGCCCGAGTAGCCGCCGGCGTCGTACAGCACCTTGCCCTGGCGCGCCACCAGCGTGCCGTCCTTCTTGACCCCGCTCTTGATCCAGATCTTGGCGCCGGAGCGGATGGTGGTGGAGATGGTCTCCTCGGCCTTGTCCATGACGATCATCACGGGCCGTTTGGCGGTCATCGCTAGCAGCGCGCAGATGGGCTCCAGTCCGGCGCTGGAGGTGACCCCGCTGCCCTTGCCGCCGAAGCCGCCGCCGATGTCGGTGGAGAGGACGCGCACGCTGTTGAGCGGCTGCCCGGTGAGGCTCGCCACCTCGGTGCGCACCGGGAACGGTGCCTGCGCGTTGGTCCACACGGTGATGCGGCCGTCTTCCTCGGGCCGGGCCGCAGCGACCCGCGGTTCCAGGTACTGGGGATGGATCATGCGGGTCTCGTAGACCTCGTCCACCACCACGTCGGCGTCGGCCATGGCCGCCTCGGCGTCACCGATGTTCACCCCGGTGTAGCCGCACACGTTCTTGACCTGAAAGCCCTCCGGGAGGTTCTTGGGCAGCGGCATGTCCTCGTGGAGCGTCGGCGCCGACTCCTTGATGGCCTCCTCCGTATCCACCACCACCGGCAGCGGCTCGTAGGTGACCTTGATCTTCCCCAGGGCCTCCTTGACCAGTGCCTGGTTCTCCGCCGCCACCGCCGCCACCGGGTCGCCGGTGTAGCGCACCTTGTCCTTGGCGAGGATGTAGCGGTCGATGTAGGAGCGGCCGTAGCGCACGTCGGGCGCGTCCGCCGCGGTCACCACCGCGTGCACACCGGGGATGGCCTTGGCCGCGCTGGTGTCGATGCTCACGATCTTCGCGTGGGCGTGCGCGCTCCGCAGCACGCCGCCGCACAGCGCGTCGGGCAGGTTCAGGTCGATGCCGTAGATGCCCTTGCCCACCACCCGCTCGACCCCGCCCATGCGGGGCATGTTGGTCCCCAGGACCTTGTGTTCAGCCTTTGCCATGGGTCCTCACTCCTTCCCGATCCCTCAAGAAACGTCGAGACATCGCCCCGCCGCCGTTCGTCCTGAGCGTAGCGAGGCGTAGCCGAGCGAAGTCGAAGGGCGCTTGCCTACGACATCTGCTTGGCGGCCAAGTCCACCGCCTCGTAGATCTTCGTGTAGCCGGTGCACCGGCAGATGTTGCCGGAGATGGCCTCCTCGACCTCCTCGGCCGTGGGGTTCTTGGTGCGGTCCAGCAGCGCCTTGAGCGACACGATGAAGCCCGGCGTGCAGTAGCCGCACTGCACCGCGCCGGTGTCGATGAAGGCTTGCTGCACCGGGTGCAGCGCGTCGCCGTCGGCGATGCCTTCCACCGTGACCAAGTCGGCGCCGGCCGCGTCCGCCCCCAGCACCACGCAGGAGTTCACCGGTTTGCCGTCCATGATGATGGTGCAGGCGCCGCACTCGCCCGTGTTGCAGCAGAGCTTGACGCCCTTGTAGCCCAGGGTGTCGCGCAGGAAGTCCACCAGCGCGGTGGACGGCTCCAGCGCCGCCGTATGGGTCTTGCCGTTGACCGTCAGTGTGATCTCCAGGCTCATCACGCCACCTCCTTCCCGGTGAGCGCTTGCCAGCACTGCGCCAGCCCGCGCCGTGTCAGGGCGTCCACGATCCAGCCGCGGTACTCGCCGCTGCTGCGCTGGTCGGTGATGGGGCTCGACTCCGAGGCCGAGCACGCCCCCGCTTCCTTCAAGAGCGCCGCGTCCAGCGCCTTGCCCGAGACCAGCGCCTCGGTCTTGGGCGCGCGGATGGGCGTCGGCGCCACCGCCCCGAGCCCCACGCGCACGTCGTCGAGGGCGGACTTGTCCGCGTTGGCCGTGGCCATGACCGCCACCCCCACCATGGCGATGTCCATGGGCCCGCGCACCGCGTGCTTGAGGTAGACGGCGTGGTTTCCGGCGGCGGGGAAGGGCACCGAGATGCCCGTGAGCAGCCCCCTGGAGCCGAGGCTCGTCTGGCCCGGCCCCTTGAAGAACGCGCCGAAGGGCTCGGTGCGGGCGCCGTCGGAGAAGGTCACCTCGGCCTCCGCCTCCAGCACCAGTAGCGGCGCCAGGGTCTCGCCCGAAGGAGAGGCCCGGCAGATGTTGCCGCCGATGGTGGCGGTGTTCCGTATCTGCAGCGAGGCGAACTGGTGCGCCGCCTGCCACAGGAGCGGCAGCCGCTCGCGCACGATGTCGCTCTCCTCCAGCTCGTGGATGGTGGCCAGCGGACCGATGTGCACGCCGCCGTTGCTCTCGCGGATGGCGTTCAAGTCGGGAATCCGCTTGATGTTCACCAGGCACCCCGGCTCGTCCTTGTACTTGATGTCCACCATCACGTCCGTGCCGCCGGCGATGACCTCCGCCTGCTCGCCATGCTGGTCCAGCAGCGAAAGCGCCTCGCTCACGGTCTTGGGTTCGAAGTAGTCCATGGATTCCTGCTCCCGGCTGTGGTCCCTGTGGTCTTCAAATGCCTTGCGCCCGTGTGTCTGTGGGTTCTCTTAGCCCAGTCACGGCGCACAAGGCAAGACGCGAGGGATCGGCTGACGGTCGCCCGTTGAGCGCCTCCCCGCCGACGGCCGTCCGCGAATGAATCGGACCGGACACCAACTCCTTGCGCGGGAGGAGCGGTGCTGGCTAAATTACATCTTGACTCTTGTTCTCCTTGCGCCACGGCGTGACCGAATCCCTCGCCGGTCGGGCGATGTGGCTGACCCTGGGACCTTTCACCCGGCGTGAACGGCTTGGCGCGACCCGGGAACCGTTCCTGGTCCGTTTCCTGAGAGAGGCGGGAATTCCTCCGGACGTGTCCGCGCCGGCGTTGACGGACGGCGAGGTACTGTGCGGCGGCATGCCGGCCATGGTCGTCGGCGGAGACGTGGACCGGGACCTGTGGCTCCTGGGCTACGAGCAGACATACCTCGAGCGCGACGTGCGCGACCTGGCTCAGGTTGCGGACCTGGTCACCCTTCGGACGCTGTTGCGCCTGGCCGCGGCCCGGACCGGCCAACTTCTGAATCAGAGCGAGATCGCGCGCGACGCCAAGCTGCCGGTGAGCACCGCGGTGCGGTATATGGGTCTCCTGGAGATATCCTTCATTCTCAACCGTCTGCCGCCGTACACCCGCGGTCCCACGACTCGCCTGTTGAAGTCGCCGAAGACCTTTGTCACGGATTCGGCACTGGCCTGTCACTTGACGGCAACTTCGGACGTCAGTGTCGCGGCGGATGAACCCTTGCGCGGACCCTTGTACGAGACTCTCGTCTACCAGAACCTGGCGGGCATACTCGGCGCGCATCTTCCGGACGCGGAACTGGGCTTCTGGAGCATACAGGGACGCCACGAGGTCGACTTCGTCATTTCCTGCAAACGCCGCCGCGTCGCCATCGAGGTCAAGGCCGCCGGCCGGTTCGGAGAACGGGACTTGGCCGGCCTGCGGGCCTTTCGGCGGACGACACCGGGCGTTTCGGCCGGCATCCTCGCCTACAACGGCTCCGAGGCATTTGTCCCGGAAAAGGGCCTGTTCGTGGTGCCCTTGGGGTTGTTGCTGTCTTGAGCGGGTTCTTCCACGAGGGAGGCTGTGGCCGAACCGGGTTTCGCTGCCATGGGATTGCCCGGACAGACTCCCGGCCTTTCCCGCGGCCCGCGCACGGTGTTATTGTTGCGACGGGAAGCGTCCCGGCGATGATGTGTTGTCGCCGGCCACCATCGAAACGAGTCCAGGAGGAACGGTCATGGCGAAGGACAGCACCGAGTATCGCGAGCACTGGGGGAGGGAGGGGTTCGCGGGGACGGGGGTGAACGTCTTGCGCACGCACCACAGCCCCGACTTCCTTTCGGTGACCGGGCCGCACGTGCCGCACCGGTTGAACGTCGGCGCGGTGGCCCTGCCGGATCGGGAGGATGCGGAAGCGTTGCCGGTGCCCATCGAGTACGGGCGTACGGGCGTCCGGTTGAGCGTGTCCGGCCGCGCCCATCCCATGCCTTTCGTGGTGTCCAACGTGGAAGCCGACGAGGTGCACTTCGTGCAGGAGGGGGAGCTGGAGTTCCGCACCGCCTACGGCACCATCACCGGCGAGCCGGGCGACTTCGTGGTGATTCCGCGGGGCGTGCCTTACCGGGTGCTGCCGCTCGCGGGGCCGAGCCTCTCGGTCATCGTCGAGACCCCCGGCGCGCTGCGTTTCGACCCGTCGCCGTCCTTCGGCTCGGGACTCCGGCGCGCGGTGTTGAGCGAGGACGAGGCTCAGGACGTGGAGACGGTGTGGCTGCTCAAGTGCTTCGACGGCGTCACCCGCTACGTCAAGCCCACCAACCCGCTGGCCACCCAGGCCTTCGCCGACGGCCCGAGCCCAGTATGGAAGCTCAACCTCAGGGACGTCCCCACCGATCCCAACGGTCCGCCCGTCCAGTTCATCGCCTCGCCGGGCCGTGACGAACTGTTCTACAACCTGAGCGCCCGCCACCGGAGACGCCCGCCCATCCACAACAACGTCGACTACGACGAGTTGATCTTCTACTTCGAGGGCCCCGGAGCCTGGGGTGGCGTGGACGAGCCTGGCATGCTGACCGTAGTGCCCAAGGGCGTCATCCACCACGGCCCGTCCGAGGACGTGCCCGAGGACTACTACGCCTGGATGCTGGAGTCGCGCTGCACCCTCCGTCTCACCGACGCCGGCGCCGCCGCCGCGGAGCTCATGGAGACCGACCTGTACGGCCCCCATGGCGACGGGAGAGAAGAGCCCCGCTGAATCGGTTTGCGGAAGGCAGGGTTGTCCTCATCTGGGGACGTGTCTACTTGTCGTTGGCCTCCCCACCGAACGACTTGTCGAGTTTGTCGAGAACGCGCAGTCCCTCTTCGACGGAACCACGGGCAGCCAACGCCCGGAAACGGGTCTCCGCATCGTGCTGCGCGATGGCGATTGTAGAGAGTTCCTCCACCAGCTTGTTCACGCTCATGCGCCGACTTTTGGCGATCTCCTTCAGTCGGCCGTGGGTATCATCAGGCAACCGGATGGTCACTGTCGACATCTTTCATTCCTCCGCGATCAAGTGACTAGGGGTGAGCACACGCAACCCGGGGAAACGCAGTTCCGTCCGAGAGAAATCGCGTTGATTGTGGGTGACAATGATTTCGGCTCCTCCGGCTACGGCAAGTTCGATCAGATGATTGTCCGCTTCGTCCGGCAGATTCGGTCGCCATAGGTAGTACACGCGCACCCAACGACAACGGCTCGCAAAAGCCGCCCACAAGAACCGGCGCTCCTCTTCCGTGATCCGGGAATGACCGACGATGTCCGATCGAGACAACACCGCTTCGTGTTCAAGAAACAGAGCTTGACTCATCAACGGGTCGTATTCGCCGAGCAGGCAACGCCGGATCACTTCCCGGCTGGCACCCTCGGGACTCAACACGGCAGATACCAGGACATTTGTGTCCACCACCACGCGCATTTTTTATGATAGCGTATATGCTGTCACAGTGACAACTTGGCCGGCGTTGAATCCGCCGGCCGAACTGGACTACCCTTTGGACCGGCTACGGGTCGCCTGAAGGAGGGTTTCTTGGGCAGGAGGTTGAACGCAATCGACGCATACCGACATCTCGGGTTCGTTTTCGGCGGGTCGGGAGGGTGCCGGCAGCGGGGGGTAGGGGTGCGGTGCGTTTAGGACGGGACGGCGGTCTGTCTTCCCTGGCCGTCCGTGATTTCCGGCTGCTGTACATCGCGCTCTTCGGCACCTCGGTCAGCTACCAGCTCCAGCGCACCATCGAGCTGTGGCTGGTCTACGAGATCACTGGTTCGCCGTTGCTGACCGGATTCACCGGTCTGGTCCGCGGCCTGGCCACGGTCGCGTTCCAACTGGCCGGAGGGGTCGTGGCCGACCGCATCGACCGGCGCCGGTTCGTGATCCTGGTCCAGGGAGTGAACGCCGTGATCACCCTGTCGCTGGGAACGCTGGCCCTCACCGGCCTCATCCAGGTGTGGCACATCTACCTGGCGGCATTCGTGAACTCGACCCTGACCACCGCCGCCGGACCGGCACGGACCGCCATGATCCCGGGGCTCGTGCCAAGGGAACTGCTGGTCAACGCCTTTGCGCAGGTGGCGTCCGTGCGCAAACTGTCGCAGCTCGTCGGCCCCGCGACCGGCGGCGTCCTGATCGGCGTCGTCGGTTCCGGATGGACCTACGGCGTGGCCTGCCTGATCTACATCGTGTCCGTCCCGATCATGGTCTGCATGCGCTACGAGTCCGGGCCGCTGGATCGGGAGCAGTCTCCGGTCAAGAGCCTGCTCGAAGGCATCGCCTTCATCCGGCGCAACTCGCTGATCGTCGTCCTGCTGGTGACCGAGTTCGCCGCCGTCTTCTTCGGCAGCTACCGCGCGCTGATGCCGATCTTCGCCGTGGCCTTGGGCTTGGGGCCGGAGGGCCTGGGCATCCTCCTGGCCGCTCCGGCGCTGGGCTCGCTCCCCGGCGTGGCCGCGATCATGTGGCTGGGGAACGTCTCGTACAAGGGGCTGTTCATCGCGTTCAGCGTCATGGCCTACGCCGGCTGCCTCTTCGGGCTGGCCTTTTCCACATGGTTTCTCGGGTCGGTGGCGATCCTGTTCCTGGTGGGCGTCTTCGACGCCCTGCAAGCGGTGGTGCGCCAAGTCGTGATCCAGGCCCGCACCCCGGACAACCTCAGAGGACGCGCCGCCAGCTTCCAGCGCATTCTGGGCGTGGGCGCCCCCTCCCTCGGCGAGGCCCACTCGGGCGCCATCGCCGCGCTGATCGGCGCACCGTGGACGCTGATGGTCACCGCCGCTGTCTGTATCGGGCTCACCGCGGGCCTCGTGGTGAAGCGGCCGGATCTGCGGGATCGGGATCTGTGAGCGCGCCCCCGGCGTAAACGCGAGACTCCGCTGATGCATCAATAGCCTTGGTGATCCTGGACGAAGTCCAGGCGATGCCGGAGTTGTTCCGGGAACTCCGTGGCCTGATAGACCGGGGACGCCGCCGCGGCAGGCGAAGCAACCGCTTTCTCATACTCGGATCGGCGTCGATGGACGTGCTGAGGCAGTCGAGCGAGAGCCTCGCCGGACGTCTAGCGTACGTGGAGTTGGAACCCCTGGATGTATTGGAGGTCCCACGGGACGACAGGGACAACCTCTGGCTGCGCGGCGGGTTCCCGGACAGCTTCCTGGCGGCCGACGATGCCGCCAGCGCACTCTGGAGGGGCAACTTCATCAAGACCTACCTGGAGCGGGACATCCCGCAACTCGGGCCACGAATCCCCGCCGAGACCCTGCGGCGCTTCTGGACCATGCTGGCGCACACCCAGGGCCAACTCCTGAACGCCGCTCAATTGGCTCACGCCCTTGCCGTCGACGGCAAGACCATCGCCCGTTACCTGGATCTCATGGTCGATCTGCTGCTGGTCCGCCGGCTGCAACCCCATCACGCCAACGTGCGCAAGCGCCTGGTCAGGTCGCCGAAGGTCTACGTCCGTGACAGCGGCATGGTCCACACCCTCCTGGGCCTCGATGACCGGGAGGCCGTGCTCGGCCATCCCGTGGCCGGCGGAAGTTGGGAAGGATTCGCCATGGAGAACATCCTGCGGGCCGCCCCCGATCGAACCCTCGCCAGCTTCTACCGCACCGCCGCCGGCGCCGGAATCGACCTGCTGCTGGAAATGCCCAACCAGGGCCTCTGGGCCATCGAGATCAAGCGCGGTCTCGCTCCGAAGCTCGAACGGGGGTTCCACCAGGCACGGGAGGATCTGAAGCCGGATCGTTGTTTCGTGGTGTATTCGGGGGATGAAAGGTACCCGCGGGCAGAGGGGGTGGAGGTCATCGGACTGGAGGAGCTTTGTCGGGCTGTGGCTCGGTAGCGCATCTTTGGGACTGGTGGACTGTGACATTTTGGAATAATCGACTAAAATGGTGCTCAAGTCGATCCTGAATATACCTTGAGAAGAGGCACCGGAACTCGTTCTCGGCGCACCGAGGTACGAGTCCGAAGGAAGGACACGCTTCCGCCTTGACACCGACATGTTGCTTGGCTCCATTCGTGAATTGGCGAGACTACATTACGCTTGATCCCGCAGTCTGTGACGGGAGGGCTTGCATCAAGAGTACCTTCGTGTTGGTTGCGACCGTCCTCGACGGTCTCGCGGCGGGCCTGGATGCCGGAGACATCACCAGGGGTTATCCCTCCGTCACGAGGAACTCCGTGCAGGCGGTGTTGTCCTATGCCGCTGAGTTGGCCAAGGAACGGGACACCCGCCAAAGCCGGGCCGTCGATGCGCTTGGACAACTGCGCCGCCAAGCAGCGGCAAGGGGTCTCGACAAGATGTCTATGGATGAGATAGACGCGGAAGTCCGAGCATCTCGGGAGCGCTTGCGGCGCGACTCGAAGGGTCACCGGGGCCAGGGCGAGTAGACGCGTCGTCTGTGAGGGGCCATGCATACCGTCACCATTACGGAAGCCAGGAGGCAACTGTCGCGCCTCGTCCGAGCTGCCGCGGATGGCGAGCCGTTCATCATTACCCGTGCTGGCAAGCCACTCGTGAAGGTGGTCGCTGCGAGAGAGCGGGACCTGGCGCCCAAGCGGCGAATTGGGTTCCTCGATGGCGAGATCTTGGTGCCCGAGGACTTTGACCGGATGGGTTCCGACGAGATAGAAGCACTGTTCCGTCAGGGTGGATGACCCCAGCATACGGAGAGAAGATGGTGAAGACATGTCTCATGATAGTTCTCCTGGGGGCTTTCGTGGCCGGATGCGCGAACAAGAATGGCGCCGGCGGGGCGCTCGACGTGGCGGCCGCAATCGTCACCGCACCGATCATTGCGCCGATCATGTTCATCGAGGCGAGGCGCAACGATCGCGCGTCGTTCCTCGAGAGGGCCAAGGACAATCGCCGGCCGCTGCCGCCCATCGATGCAAAGTCGGCACGGCTGGCGGCAACGACCCTGGAGCAGGCCCTCGATCGGGGAGCCCTCGACAAGGGGATCTACTGGGAGAATCAGGACGACGCGAGCGGCTACGCCGGGGGCGGCGTGACAGTCCTCGCGACCGGTCGAACCGAGGATGGCCGGCAATGCCGGGAAGTGTTGATCGAGACGGCGATGGAGGACCGCCCGACGGATCAGCGTGTGAGAACCTTTTGCCGCGAAGGGGACCGATGGGGAGAGGTAGCCAGCGAGCATCTCTGAGCACGTGAAGTCCTCCTCCTCCTCCTATCCCAACGGTAGACCAATGCCCTTTAACACCCATCGGCTGGTGGACTTATCCATTGATGCGGCGGCTCCCTTAAATCCCTGGAGACTGCCAAACGGGCGAAACCCTCCCAGTCTAAAGCAGATTTTGTTGAACTCGGTGGCGTATTCGATGATGGAAACTATTGCCATCCGGTAATCGCGTGGAGCCACTGTCTTTCCGTGAAGCACATTATCACGAACTTTCTCTGCGGACTGGATCTTGTCGACCACGGAACTGGGAATCGCTTTGCCGAATACATCCTTGAACAGTCGGCGGAAATCGTGGCGTCTATTCTCGAATGTCTCGACGGCGGTCGCTGCGAGCGAGGCATCAACCCGGTGGAGCTTGACTACGCCACAATACAGTGACATCAGATGGGCCTTTTCCACTCGAGCGAACAAATAGCTCAGAGCGACCTCCAAGGAGAAATTCTCTATCAACTGGGCCGCCGGATCGAAGTACCACTGAACTTCGGTTGGTGCGTCGGTGAGCCTATTTCGTACTCCGAGCCGAGAACCTGGAACAGACACAAGTATCCCTCCTGTGATAAGAGCCCTATAAGACGCTGGCTGGTCTGTCAATGTGGTGACAACCTGGGTCGTTGCAGGCATATCCTGCTCATGACGGGAACGTCTCCGTTCCCCAACCCTGGCGCCTTTCGCATGGCTGGCCTCAACAATCAAGTCGTCTCGAAGGCCTCGCTGTTCGCCGTGGGCTATGGATCGAGATCACCGGCAGGGTCCGTGACCATTGCCCAACACCCGCGGTGCTCGATTCTGTCCCGAGGCCCTGATGGAGGCTCCTTGGTTCTTACAGTTCCCAGCGGCCTTTAACACCGACTAGGGAGGCCAGTTTGCCAGCCTGGACTTCATCCCCTCCTCGATGGCTCGGTTGTCCCGATCTCCGCGGATGCAACAAACGGTCCACGGTACAGTACCTCGTCAAGATGTGACACGGCCTTCCGCAAGAGAGTACGTTCGGTAGATGGCAACGTATCAAGTTCGTTTTCCACGAGAGCCGCGATGAAATTGAACAGTTCCCTCGGAGGGGTACTGGGATCGAAATGTGTCACCGCCTCGAAGAGTCTGACTCGCTTTGCATCACGCAATCCAGCGGTGTCTGCTGAGCGTAACTTGCTAAGGATAGCTCGCCTTTCGGACGAAGATGGTGTTTCCGAGACGAGTGATCCGACGGGCTTCACTCGGTTATCTTCGATGCGACTCAAGAGGCGATGCCCGTCGCGTCCCTCGCGGATAATCAAGGTTCGGAGGCCCTCCAGACCGAGATTCGCGGCGCGGGCGAAGTAGTAAACAGGCAGGTAGGATGACGCCTCGCGGCAGGCTTGTTTGATGTACTCTGCGGGCGCTTGGGTCTGTTCCTGCCGCAGGAAGGTTAGCAGGAGCTCCTTTTCGCCGATAACAAGGGGTTGCGTCAGGTTCCTGATCGAACCCGTATCGACGGCATCAACGTCACCAATGAGCCGAAGGGTCGGCTTTCCTGACTCATTTTCGGTGAAATGTCCTTCGCGGATTTCGCGGATAAACTGGATTTGGTCAAGGAGCTTTTCGTCGATAAGGAGCCGTCCGCCTTCGGTGGAAAGTTCACCATGGACGAAGTCCAGTAACCCAACGTTATCGATGCCAACCCGGGCCACGCGCGACAAATGTTCGAGCCATTTATCCCGTTCGCGGTTTTGTCGTTCGATCAATAGGGTCTGCAATTCCGGGTATCTAATGCGTTCTGAACGGCCGCGATAACGATAATAGATATCCGCCTCGCGCAAACTGGATGCGTCATTCTTGAGGCAAACGGTAGGCCTTGCGGTTGTGGGAGTCACAGAGATGACGCCAAGATCAAATTCAGCGACATTGAGCCGGAACATCTCCCAATTCAGCTCGGGTGCGAAAGTGGAGTTCAGGTACTCGGTGACGCGGGCGGGGTCGAAGTCATCGAAGCGTTGAGCGTCGATACCAATGATGTCGCGGGGCGAATCTCTGACTCCAAACACGATGAAACCACCGACATTGTTTGCAAACGCTGCCATCGTCTTTGCGTACCTTGCACGATCGTTCCAATTGAAGCTCTCCTTGAATTCGAGCTTGCTGTTTTCACGTGATGCCACTCGCGTGGAGTGGGTGGGGTCGACCTTGAGCAGATTCTGTACCTGCTCTTTCAGGTCCATCCGGGTCGGAGCAGCCTGAGGAGAAGTGGTGTCGGTAGGTGGGATCATTTCAAGTCCAGGAGTATCCGATGTGGAGTCTTCGGGTCTTGCGAGGCAAGGGCCGTTCCTTGGAGATCATGAGTATCCGGGCTGTGGTCGATATAGTTGGCCCCTCGGTCAATCTCTGGAAGGCGAGGCTCGATGCGTGAATACTTGGACTAGCCCGGATATTTCACCAAGGCGGGTTTGCGGCGTAGGGAAGAGGGTATCAGCGGGGCAGGAGGCGCCATAGGGGTTCAATTCTGGTCCGCAGAGGGTTTTTGTAGGGCCGGTGATGACCCTGGTGAGGCGAACCGA
>JAJEAI010000172.1 GCA_022824205.1 Candidatus Binatia bacterium | reverse complement strand
AGCCCGCCCCCTCAAATCCCCCTCCGATTCGCTTAAAATTTGTGGGACAGCAGTGGTACTGAACAGACTGCATCTGCGCGACGACGAGCGGGTCATGCGTCAACGAAGGGAGTGGTACCGCATGTACCAATCCGGAGAGCTTTCCCTGGATGGACTTGTGGGGAAAGCGCCGCTCATAGCCACGGCGATAAACCCGCTCAAATGAGCTTGTTTTCGATTCGTGGCCGAGGATTGTGGCGCTTCCAAATTTGACAGAAATCTCGACTTTTTATATTGAGGATGCGTTTTCAGGTTCGTCGATACACCCGCTTGTCCCGGGGTAGCTGAAGCGCGCTGCGATGCCAAGTCCCCACACAAACCATTGTTTAACCCCAAACCTCGCACGCACAGAAGTTGCTGGAGGTCGGAGGTTCTGCCGCATTTCAGTCCACGGTACAGCGGTCGTCGCTGTGCTCTTTCTCGCCCTGATCGGGGGCGCCCGAGCCCAGGGTACGCAAGACCCGCAAGACACGGTCTATGCGACCGGCGCGGTCTTCGAGACCGAGGCGGAACTCACGGACAAGCCTCGGACGCCCTTGTTCCGGGCGTTTCTCCCCGAACTCGTCGACCTGAGCGGGCGATTCCCCGCCGCGCGCCGTCAAGGCAAGCAGAGTTCCTGCGTGGGCTGGGCCGTAGGCTATGCGGCGCGGTCCTACTATAACAGCGCAACCGTAGGCGGGGCGCGACTCACCGCCGACCGGATACCCAGCCCGGCCTACATCTACGACTCCATTCGAAGCCCCGGCGATGCCTGCGACAAGGGCACGAAGATATCGGACGCCCTGGACCTGCTTCGCGACGGGGGCAGCCTGACCCACGCCGAATACGCCTACGACGAGGACCTTTGCAGGCGGCCGCGGACCGGCGACGTGGCGCGCGCGTCCAAGTTCAGGATCGCCGGTTGGCAGGTGGTGGACACCGGCCGTCTCGATCAGGTGAAGGCGGAGTTGGCGAACGGCCATCCGGTGGTCATCGGCCTGCGCTCCAACAAGGATCTCCATCGGCTGAGGGGCGTAGCGGTCTGGCATGCCGGCATCCCGGAGGAGGACGACGGACATCATGCGGTGGCCGTGGTGGGCTATTCCGAACGCGGCCAATACTTCACGGTGATGAACTCCTGGGGTCCGGGCTGGGGCTTGGAGGGATTCGGGCGCATCGCATACGACACGTTCGAGAGACGGGTGAAGTACGGCTTCTCCATGCGTCCGGTGGAAACCCTCGTTGCCCCCAAACCGGCACCGCCGACTCTCAAGCCGGCGCCGCCCGTTCCGCCGACTCCGGTCGTCCAGGAACTCAAGCTGCCGGCCGTGGCATGCGGCCGGCTGGAAATCGAGGAGAGGAGCGGGAAAACGCTGATCAAGGGCTTTGTCGGCAACCAGGACGATCTGGCTAAGGTGCGGACGGCGGCCGAGCAGGGGAAGGCACGCATGGAGGTGAAGGTCCGGCCTTGGCCGCAATGCGAAACGCTGATGACGCTGGAAAAACCCTTGAGCCACGCCGAAGGGCCGTCGATTTCGCTGCCGAAGCGCTCATACCGGGCGTCCGAAACCCTGGCGTTCGAAGTAAACATGCCGGGGTTCCAGGGATACCTGCACGTGGCCTACCTGCAGGCGGACGGCACGGCGGTCCATCTGGTGGAGTCCGACTCGTTGACCCTCTCCACCTTGCCGGCGAACGCCGGCCTGCGGTTCGGCGACGGGCTGGAGGGGCGGCAGAAGTTCACGGTAGCGGCGCCCTTCGGGAACGAGATGATCTTGGCCATCGCCTCGAAGAGCCCGCTCTTTGCCGGGGACCGGCCGCTCGTGGAGACCGAGCGGGAGTTTCTGACGGCGCTCCGCAAAGCCATCATCGCCCGGCCCGACCCCACGCAACCCGAACGTGTCGTGAGCGCGGACTTCGTTGCGCTCGAAACCGGACGGGGGGAGTGAAGCCATGAGGAAGACCTTCACGGCCGTCGTGTTCGCGGCGGCTGCCGGCGCATGGCTGGCATTGGTCACGGTCGCCCCTGCCCAGCCGATACCCACCGAGGAAGAGATCATCAGGGCCTTGTCGCCATCCGCCGGCAGTGCCGGCACCTTCGCGCCGACGCGCAGCTTGTCCGGTGCCAGGGGCGTCAAGGTCACGGGCAGCGGGGCTCCCGTGCCGTCCATCGACCTCAGGGTGAGTTTCGCGTTCGACTCCGCGAGGCTGGACAACGAGTCCCTGCTGACGCTCAACGTTCTCGGACGGGCGTTGTCCAGTGAAGCACTCCGGGGTCAGACCATGGAAATTGTCGGCCACACCGACGCCAAGGGGACGCACGATTACAACGAAGCCCTGTCGCGGCGGCGCGCCGCGGCCGTGGTGAGCTACATCGTTCAGAACTTCGACGTGGACGGTTCCCTCATCTCGTCGAAGGGGATGGGCGAGCGGCAACTCCTGGACAAGGACAACCCCGAAGCCGCGGTGAACCGGAGGGTGGAGATACGGAACGTCACGCGAGTTCCGTGATGCCCGCCTCGTTGGGGGCATTTGCCGCCAACGACCGGCAATGACACCGGCCGTCTTGTCGGGGGCCACCGCCGGCCGGGAGAAAGTCGAACGGGTTTGCCATCCGGAGGAACGGAGAGATGGCCATGCGGAAAGTCACGATCGTGATGGCTGCGTTTTTCTCGTTGCAGGTTCTCGCCGCGCAAGTATGGGCGACCCAGCGCGTTGCCCTGGTGATCGGAAACGCCGCGTACGAGCACGCGCCTCGATTGGCCAACCCGCTCAACGACGCGAACGATATCGGCGCGGCGCTCAGCCGGCTGGGGTTCAAGGTGACCAGGTTCGAGGACGCGGACTACGACCGGATGCGCCGTGGGCTCAAGGCGTTCACGCGGACGGCGGCGGGCGCGGAGATCGCGGTGGTGTTCTACGCCGGGCACGGGATCGAGGTGGACAAGCGCAACTTCCTGATACCGGTGGATGCGCGTCTCGTGAGCGACCGGGAAGTGGAGTTCGAGACGGTCTCGCTGGACTTGGTGTCGCGGGCGGTGGAGGGGGCTTCCGGCCTGGGATTGGTGATCCTGGACGCGTGCCGGGACAACCCGTTCGCGGCGGCGATGAAGCGGTCCGGGGCGAAACGGTCCATCGGGCGCGGGCTGGCGCGGGTGGAACCGTCGGGGGAGACGCTGGTGGCGTATGCGGCCAAGGGCGGATCGGTGGCCGCGGACGGCGCAGGCCGGAACAGCCCGTACAGCACGGCGTTGCTGGCCCACGTGCAGGAGCCGGGCCTGGAGGTGGGGCTGATGTTCCGCAAGGTGCGGGATGCGGTGTTGAACGCGACGGGGGGGCACCAGGAGCCTTTCGTGTACGGGTCGTTGTCGAGCAAGGGGTTCTACTTTTCCACGGCGCCGGTGGCGGCACCCGTGGTTTCCGCACCCGGCGGCGCGGCCAAGGGCGTGGTGAAGAGCGACGAGCAGCTATTCTGGGAATCGGTGAAGGAGAGCGGGGACCAGGCGGACGTGGAGGCTTATCTGGAGCAGTTCCCCCAAGGCACGTTTGCGGCATTGGCGCGGAATCGCCTCAAGCGGCTGTTGGAGCCGGAAGAGGAGACGCGAGGCGGCGACGTGGAGGCGACGGAAAAGGCGTTGGGTCTTGAGCGGACGGAGCGGAAGCGCATCCAGATCGCGCTTCGGGCGAGCGGCTTCGATCCGGGCGGAAGGGACGGGCTGTTCGGCCCCCGCACGCGGGCCGCCATCGGCAAGTGGCAGGCGTCGCGGGGCAAGACCGAGACGGGATACCTGGACACCGAGGGGGCGAAGACCCTGCTCGACGTGGCGCCGGACCTGTCAGGGGGCGTCTGGGCGGTGGTTCCGGGCAGTGACTGCAAGGTGTGGAACCCCAACCCGCTAGCGGGCCATGAGGTGAGTTGGACCGGAGCCTGTGAGCGTGGGAAGGTAACAGGGCAGGGGCGAGCGGTGTGGAAGACTGCCCGCGGCGTGGAGAGTTACGAAGGGGCGTACCGCAAGGGTCGGAGACACGGCCGGGGCGTCAGGGAGTTGCCCGATGGAACCCGTTATGAAGGGGAATGGCGCAATGGCAGGCCGCCGGATCGTGGGGTCATCGTATGGCCAAAGGGCGAACGGTACACGGGCGAGTGGAAGGCTGGCAAGGAGCACGGCCGTGGAACCATGATTTGGCCTGACGGCGACCGTTACGAAGGCGAGTGGAAAGCTGGCAAGAAACACGGCCGCGGCACGTACACATGGCCGGACGGTGGCCGGTACGTAGGGGAGTGGCGAGACGGATCGCGGAACGGTCGTGGTGTCAAAACAAACCCTGACGGGAGCCGCTACGAGGGAGGATGGAAAGATAGCCAGTTGCATGGCCGTGGCGCGTTCACATGGCCGGACGGCGGCCGCTACGACGGGGGATGGAAGGATAGCAAGCGGCATGGCCGCGGCACGTATACAGGGTCAAGCGGCAGCCGCTACGAGGGGGAGTGGCGAGACGGAAAGATCCATGGCCCGGGGGTCTTGTTCGACAAACACGGTAAGCAAAGGGGCGCGGGCAACGCGACTAACGGCTGCTTTGGCAGGCGTGGCGGCCTATGGTGGACTTCGGGTAAAACCGCGGAGGCCTGCGGGTTCAAATGAGTTTATGTTTGATACCTCCGAGATCCGTCATGGACACTCCAGATGGCGTTGTCCAGGATCGACCCGCCAAGTATCAGCGGCGATCCGCAGGATCACCGGTTTGGCCTACATGCTCGTCTGGTCCTGAAGTGAGCATGCCGTGCCGCAAGACAGCTCGACGTATAGGTCGCCGGGCAGGTGATCCTGCTGTTCGACGAAATAGAAGCGCACCTTCATCCTCGGTGGCAGCGAGCCATCGTACCCGCGATTCTTCGAGTAATGGATCGCCTCACCGGCGGCGACTCGGGAGTACAGCTCATCGCGGCCGTTCGCTCACCGCTCGTACTCGCCTCAGTGGAGCATCACTTCGACGAAGACCGCGACCGGCTATTCCAGCTGGATTTCCGAGATGGCCGGGTGCGCCTCGATGTCGTTCCGTGGACGGCACAGGGGGACGTCCCCAATTGGTTGGTGGCGGATACCTTCGGACTTCGACAGGCACGTTCGGTCGAGGCGGAACAGGCCATCGAGGCGGCCCAGCCTTTCATGCTCGTCGATACGCGCCGCATTCCCCAACACCTCAGAGAACGTGACGCCATTCACCGGGAGATCGAACGCGTGCTGGCCGGACATGATCCGTTCTGGCCGCGGTGGGTTGTGTGGAGGGAGCGCCAGGGCAGCGGGGCATGATCCGTTTCGCGCGCGTTCGCGAGCCAGACGACTTTGATGAGAGGGCCGGTGCCAGGCACTCGATGGCTCGCTACCCATCCCGACGCCAAGCGCCCGAAGGATTTCTGGACTCCCTTCAAGGGTGTGCTTGCCCAGGGCTTTCGGAATCTCTGCGCCTACTCCGCGATGTACGGACCGGTCGGGACCGTGGATCGCTTCGTAAGCTGCGCTGAAGACCCGTCGAAGGCGTACGAGTGGGACAACTACCGCTACTGCGCGGGATGGATCAATTCAAGCAAGGGCAATGCGCCGGCAGGAGACCTGCTCGATCCGTTCGAAATCGAGGACGGATGGTTCGAGCGCCATCTCCCGTCCTTGCAATTGCGGGTTTCCGAGACCATTCCCGACGAGTTCCGAAAACGCGCCGAATACGTATTGAACAGACTGCATCTGCGCGACGACGAGCGGGTCATGCGTCAACGCATTGAGTGGTACCGCATGTACCAATCCAGGGAGCTTTCCCTGGATGGACTTGAGGGGAAAGCACCGCTCATAGCTACGGCGATAGACAGGGCGTGAAGATCACGTTGCCCGGCAAGCTGCCGTTGCCCGCCAAGCAAGCCATTGTGTTCGGCGGTAATTGAGCAGAGTATTCCCAACCTCCGCGTACGAGCACGCCCCGGGGTTGGCTAACCCGCTCGACGATACGAGCGACATCAGTCCAGCACTCGCCCGGTTGGGCTTCCAGACGACCAGGATCGAAAACGCCGGCTACGACGCTTGGCACCGGCAGCCAAGGCGTTCACAGGGCAGGCGGTAGGCGCGGAGGTCGCGGTGGTGTTCTACGCCGGACACGGGATCGAGGTAGAAGAGCGCAACTTCCTGGTGCCGCTGACGTTGAGTGCGGGGAAGGAGGAGCCGGCGGGCGGGGATTTCGGAGCAGACGCTGTACCGGTGGCGCGAATAGTGAAGCGCCCCGGGTTTACCGGAGACTCTATTCTGTGAGAGGATGGGGTCATGAACAAGTCAACGAGGTACTCGCCGGAGGTACGGGAGAGAGCGGTGCGCATGGTTCTGGAGCACCAAGGGGGATACGAATCGCAGTGGGCGGCGATGGTATCGGTGGCGTGGAAGCTTGGGTGCACAGCGGAGACGTTGCGGAAATGGGTGCGCCGGGCGGAGCGGGATGCGGGTCTTAGGCCGGGGGTGAAGAGCGAAGAGGGTGAGCGGCTCAAGGCCCTGGAACGAGAGAACCGAGAGCTACGTCGGGCGAACGAGATCCTGCGCAAGGCTGCGGCTTTTTTCGCCCAGGCGGAGCTCGACCGCCGCGGGACGTAATGGTGTCTTTCATCGACCGCACCGGGAGGCGTACGGGGTCGAGCCGATCTGCCAAGAGCTGCCGATGGCCCCCTCGACCTACTACGAGTGAAAGGCGCGAGAGACCGGTGGTGCTCGGCTGCCGGCGCGAACGCGACGTGACGCGGAGCTTGGGGCGGCGCTGGCGCGAGTGTGGGAGGAGAACTTCAGGGTGTACGGCGTGCGCAAGGTGTGGCGTGCGCTCAAGCGGGATGGCGTTGCGGCGGCGCGATGGCCGAGTCCATCATCGGCTTGTACAAGACCGAGGTGATTCGTCAACGCGGCCCCTGGCGCCACCTCGAAGCGATCGAGTTCGCCACCCTCGAATGGGTCGACTGGTTCAACCACCGCCGACTCCTGGAAGGGATCGGCTATGTGCCGCCGGCTGAACTCGAAGAGCGGTTCTATCGGCAATGCGGTGAGTCGGCCATGGTGGCCTGACTCGAACTACTCCGTCTCCGGTAAACCCGGGGCGGCTCATAGTTCATCGATGGGGACAAGCACGCGATGAATGGGCACGGAGGGCAAAGCGAGCAGGCGAAGGTGCTGGAGCGACTGAGCGCGGACGTGGCGGAGCGTGACCACGAATTAACCAGACAGCACACTAGCTACATCGAAATAGGTCGCGATGGTGGGCAGTGCCGTCGTGGCGCGTTTGCCCTCGATGTTTCATTTTCAGACTGGGGAACGTCTTCTAAAACAACTGTCCGACCGTCGGTCACAGACGTACGAGCACTTGTGCTGGATAATTTGGTAGGGGAAGCATTGGCAGAGGTGGTTGGGCTGGGCCGTAAGGGGCTTAGGTCTTCTCTGACGGCGCGCGTCTGGCTGCGTTCGATATCAGAGACCTTGATGGCCCTCCCGCGTCCGCTTCCCTTTGCATCCGTCACCAACGCTCAACTTCGTGGTTTTCCCCACGGCCTGTTAAAGCCCACGTTCACGACGCCACATCCACCAAAATAGGAGGGAATCATGTTCCGCCACCATCTGACTCACCTCAAGCGTTCGTCTTGCCGACGGCTCGCTCTATCTCTTCTCGCATTCACAACCGTGCGGTGTGCTATAGTTTTGACTTGCGTGTCAATCCTGTTTTCTTTCTCATATCCGACCAGTACTGTCCGACAGGTTGGCTCGCGGCAAGCTGTAACGTACTGAAATGACGGGATAATTGTGGGTTTTGAGGTGTAACCGATTTGGACGGCGAGATCGGAGTTTGGCAGACTTCCGGGATTGATCCGGGAGGTGGCCA
>JAJEAI010000106.1 GCA_022824205.1 Candidatus Binatia bacterium | reverse complement strand
AGTGGACTCGGACAGCCGGTTCATCCCCGCGCGGGCGGGGAACGCCGCAACGGCATGCTCATGCACACCAAGGCCTACGGTTCATCCCCGCGCGGGCGGGGAACGCCGCAACGGCATGCTCATGCACACCAAGGCCTACGGTTCATCCCCGCGCGGGCGGGGAACGCGGAATGTCCGCCCAATTCGTCCCGTGGTGCAGCGGTTCATCCCCGCGCGGGCGGGGAACGCTCTTTGAGGAAGTACCTGGAATTCCTACTGATTCTCGGCAACGATGCAAGCACGGATTGTCAATGACTCGAAGGAATCGAGAACCGATCGCCGCCGCAACCCTATTTGTCGTCCTCTAGAACCGCAACCACGCCGAACAAGGTGTGGTGTCTGGCAGCATTTGCCAACCGGGTGGTGCCGACCAATCCCGAAAACGCACCTCCTTCACGGACGACTCCAACGGAGGACGCAACCTTTGTACGATTTCATCAAGAATCGCTCCCATAGCCGCGACATCGGCTCTGTTGTATAGGATGAGTTTCTGCAATGCGGCACTGTCTCCTCGGATGTATCGACGCCAAAGGGCTACTGCTTCCGCACCGGTGAGCTTTGTCGCTTCATCTCTAAGGCCGATTCCAAGAACGTGTTCGATTGCCTTCTGGCCGCCCGTCAATCCGACTCGTCGGCAAAGTTTCATGAGGTCGAAATGGACTCTCGGAAGGGCCATCCGAGGGAAAGCCCGCGCCAGAAACTTCTTGTCGAAGCGGGCTCCATTGAACGTAACCAACCACTTTGCCCGTCGGATGTCTTCACGGAGCGGGTCTGAAGCCATGCCTTTGACCATGGTGTTGAGGTGACCGCCGTACGCCCACCCGATCACTGTGAACTCGTCACGGTAAGGATCCAGCCCGGTAGTCTCAATATCCAGAAAAAGTGCCCACTCAGGGTGGAGGGCGCACTTCGCAAGATGGCTGATGATTGATGTCGAGGTCACAAGCCGCAGGAAGTTGGAACATCGGGCCTACCGGCCCTCATCGTCCGTCGAAGGCATGAATTGAACAAGTTTCAACCCGTCCAAATCCACTGGGACACGTCGGTTGAGCCCACAGGTGTCGAAGTCGTATCCTCCATCATTGGGTATAGCCCAGGCAATGATGGCATCGCCATCCTCGATATACGTCTCGACCTGCTCCCAGATCATTTCGCGTGTCCTCCGGGAATAATTTCCAACATAGACGCCGGCCCGAATTTCCAACAACCACAAGGCCAGCCGCCCACGAAGCCGTGGCGGTGCGTTGTTAACCGCGATGACCAACATCGCCACTTGGGACCTCGGGGATGGCAATCGGCTGTGCTTCGTCCGGTGCCGGCGGCGGATCAAGCCCTCCCGCCGCCAACATCTCCTCAATGCTCGGAATCAGGGTGTTCAACAAACCACTCCTTCGAAAGCTGTCACGACAGCCTCGCCTGACCTCACCCACCGGATCGCTGGCTGCCGGCTCCTTTCCGCGTTGGGCTTCCCCAACGACCCTGAACGCTATTGGCACGACGGTTTCAAACTTGAACACATCCGCCACATCGTAGACGAATGACTGTGGCTTTCCACTGTGGAGAAAACCGATAGCGGGGGCATAGCCAGCGGCGAGAATCGCGGCCTCGGCGAGGCCGTAGAGAGAAGCGGTTGCTTGACTCAGACAACGATTGGCCAAGTCTGCGGCGTCCCAGTTTCCCGGATCGTACCTCCGTCCCTTCCACGTGACGCCATACTGACTCGCCAGCACTTCGTACAGCCTTTTCACTCGTGCACCCTCGATGCCGCGTAGCTGATCGACCGATCGGCGCTGCGGCGCAGGCTCCCCGAAACGCATGTCGTACATCTTGCGGACCACGTTGAGGCGGGCATCCGGGTCGAGTGCAAGCCGCGCTTGATGGAGAAGCCGATCCGCCCGAGCTCCGCCAGGTTGCCCTGCGGAATAGAGGCGGACACCGCCCTCGCCTACCCAAACCAAGAGGCAACCGACTCGCCCGGCCAGCGCCACCGCCGCATGAGAGATACGGGCGCCGGGCTCGAGCATCAGACAAGCGAGGCCCCCGACCGGGATGTGCGTACGCACACCGTTCTTGTCGACGACGACGAACGCGCCGTCGAGGACATCGAGCTGCCCCTTTTCGACGAACAAGATGGAAGACCTGTCCTTGATAGGAATGGGGCGAGGTGGCGCTATCATCGCAGCGTCCTCCCGTTACGTTTGGGGGTCGAGAAGAAAGGTCACGCGCACGAACTGGTTGGGTTCATCGTGGAGCAGCTCCGGCTCGGTTCCGTTGAAGGCCTGCATTTCCCTGCGCATGATCAGCCAACCCCGCCCACGCCGCTCCATAAAACCCATACCGGCCATGAAGTGCGCCAGGGATTCGTTATAGAGCTCCTGGAGTTCCGTCTTGAGTTCCGTGTGACGCTCTTCGCCCTCATCGATCCGGCGTCGGACATCCTGCCATTCCATGAGCTGTTTCTCCCGCCCGTTAAGGTCCGCCGGGACCCTTCCCGATGCGGCCAGGCGCGTCGGCGCGAGTCGCAGTCATTACCCACCTGCTCTCATGCCCGGCGGATGAGCATGAGCCCGCAGCCGTATGCCTTGGATGCGCCAAAGCCCTGGGCGATGGCGGTCAGAAGTGCCGCAGGCTCACGTACGGTCAGCAGTCCCTCGAAATCGATGGTCGAGAATTCCATTGCGCGCGCGGACCCATTGCGGGTTACACGATACTGCTCGTATCCGTCGACTCGCACGCAATCCGACAGGATGTCGAATCCTGACTTCTCTCCCTGCCGTTCAAGCCATGCAAAGCCCTGCTCGTGCACGGCCTTGAGACGTGTTTCAGCGCGGTCGCCTTCCGAGTTGCGAAGCGCATCCATAACCACATCGTGCTTCACGGAACGCCGCCGGTCGGCGTGGCGGCGGCGGATGACCGGATTGGCGCGCAGAACGAAACCCAGTCTATCTCCGGCCGCAAGCGATGGGATAAAGCGCTTGGGTTCCTCGATGTCGAACAGTCCGTGTCGGTCTTCCGGCCAACGGGCTGACAGGATGTAGAACACGCCGCGTCCCATTTCACGCCAGAGAAAGTCGCGTTGCCGTTGGAAGCCGTCGGCGAAGAGTGACCAGACGAGATGATGCCCCGGTTGCTGCGACACGCCGCCGCTCCCGGTCTTTCCCAGCAGCAATGGTGCGAGAGCCCTCACCGAAGCATCGCGTCTGAGGCGGGCGCGAGAAAGGTACAGCATCCGTGTCATGCCTAGCGTTGTCGCGGGATCACGACCCGTTCCAGCCGGTCGGCGAACTGCCACCTGACCCGGCTCGCAACCGCATCACGCCGCCGTTCGACGCGCGTTTCCACCGGCGCTCCCGGGGCGTCGTGGTCGAACGCGATGGCGCCGCCGGGCTCCACCCCATCGATACCGATGCGCTGCAAAACGCTTCGTTCCTCGTCAGTCGGCCGTCGGGCGTCGAAGGCTGCCATGAAAGTGTCGGCCTCGATGATCTCGGGAGCTAGGGGCAGACCGAGCGGCGCTGCCTTGCGGCCCACGTAGAGCACGAAACATGGATGGCGCAGCGCCCGGGCGATCTCTTCAAGGTCAAGAGCCCGTTCCAGGCGAAGCCACAACGCGACCGTGAAGAACGCATCCGCCCGCCACTCCCGGCTGGAAAGAACCGCATTGAGATCGTCCGATTCCAGTTCTTCCCGCCGGGTCGCAAAAGTCCGTCCCTTGCGGGCCTTCGGAGTCTGAGCCGTGTGATAGTCGATGAGCGGCCGACCCGCCGCGGCGATCCTGACGGCGTAGTAGAGACCGGCTTCGAGTTGCTGGTGGGCGCCCTCGTCCAAGCGATCGACTCCCTGAGCAGCGGCTACGAGCCCAAGGACCGCGGAGCGGCCGGGCCGAGCCCAACTCATGCGCCGTTCACCCACCGCGATCTCGCCGAACGAGGCCAAGGGGGCGTAGAGGGTGAAGAGGAGAAAGCGCATGGCCTCACCCGATGGAAAATGCGACGAGTTCCCGAAGCGTCCCCTCGCCAGATGCAACGTTCATCGTGTAGCGATCGTCAGCGCACGGCCCATAGGCTTCGTCGAGCCGGTCCCGGAACTTCTCGAGCGCAGTGATGGACTCGGCGCCCTGGTCCCCGCCTGTCACCGGTTTCAGGAATGCGGCAGCTAGGCTGCGAGGTTGTGCCGATCCCTTCTCGCCGAGCGCGTAAAATGCGCGGGCACGGCTGGCGAAGCTCGCCTGCTTGCCGCCGGGCGCAACGGTGGCGGAAGCTTCGACGAGGGCGGCTAGGCTCGAATCATGAAGAGGCCGCATGTTCTCCAGATTGGAGAGCAGGAGCCCACGATCAACACAGATATAGAGGTAGAACACGCCGGCGCCGAATTCTTGCACGCCAACGAATCCCGCCCCGGCGTCGTCCGGCTCATCGCGCGACTTCAAATCATCGACGGCGGTGTAATAGTCGTCCTCCGCCGTCGCGCGATGGGTTGTGACGGCGTGTGCGACTTGCACCGCAGCCTCCCGGTTGAACTTCGGATTGTCGGCGAGCATTCGCCCAAACATCGCGATATCGGCCGCTTCATCGGCTCTCCGAAGCAAGTCATCCGGCGATGGCCCCTCGGAGACCTCCCCGGCAAGCATCCTGTCGGCAAGCGCGAACGCCCTTTCCTGTTCCACGGGAGACACGAAGGCAAGCTGCTCCGTGAACGTTGGGGCATCGTCTTTCTCGCCCTTGACCTTGCCAAAGATGCCTGCAATTGCACGCGCAATCTTCAGGGCCTTGTCCTCATCCGCACCGCCTTCTCGCAGCCGATCAAGAACATCTTTGCCGAGTCTTTGTGTGCGAGCCGCAAGGTGACCATCGAGTTTTTCGGCGAAGACCTCGGAGGTCCGCCATGCCCGCTTCAGGCTCTGCGAAGAAACACGCAGTCGCGGCACGCCGCCGAAGACGGCGCTCTTGGGCCGGCCGGTGTCGTCCCGGTTGAGGTTGGAAGGGCCGTAGGCCGTAAGGAGATGCAGTTGTAGAAAGTCAGACATTATCGAGTTCCTGTTCTTCGGTTCGATCAGAAGTGGGCGAACCTGCGGCGGCGCCCTCGGCCGCGGCACCGACCCCGTAATAGTCGAATATCCAGCGCTTCTTCACCTCGTCGTTCCAATACAGGATTGCACGGGAAAGGTCATGGACGTTGAGCGTCCCTTTCGTCATGCGAACCATCCGGCGCATCGGCTCCATGAGGTCGGCGACGGGCACCTGAAGCAGGCGTCGAAAGCGGTTCTCGGACAGGAGAGCCGACTTGTCGTCGTCAAGTCCGGTGCGGCCCACGGCCCGGGCCACGCGCTGCGTCTCCGTCTCGCGCACGCAGGACAGCACACCTGCGAGGATGGCGACCCGCTCCGGGTCACGCGGCAGCCTCGCGATCAGCCGCAGCGCCTCGGGCTCCTGCATCACCTCGATGGGGGTGGCGGCTCGCCGCAGCCGTGCCATGGCCGCGCGCCGATGGCCGGACGGCGGGGTATCCTTCGGATTCAGCCCGCGCCACCACTCGAATGCGATCGAAACGGCATTGGCGGACGCCGTCGAGTCCGTCATATAGCCTCCTTCTTGCGGCCACGTGGCCGCGAACTCTCCGGCGACGGAATGTCGAGGTCACGCACGAACAGTGACTTCCCGTTCTTCCCATGCCCGCGAAGCGCAAGCGCCAAGTAGAATCTTGCCTTGACGTAGCGGTGCATGTCCCGATTCTCCAGGGCGTCGGGAGGAGCGTACTCATCGAACAGGAGCAGTGCCGCCTTCTCCATCACCGGCGCCCAGCGCCGGCGCACCTCCAGAGTGGGGTCGTCGTTGTCAGGGGCTGCATGGATCATCGACACTGACTGGCCAAGAGCCGCGTAAAACTGTGTTTCCGTGTCACGGTAGAAGCGTTCCGCGATAAAGCCATAGTCGCCGTCCGCGTCCCTTGGACGATCGTAGAGAGCCGATTTTACGGCACCGGTCACCAAGCGAGTCACCGCGTCGGCACCCGCGGCCGCCCGATGGATGAACCCACGAAGCCTCTCTTTCACGTCCTCGTCGAAGTTCCATAGCGGCCACTCGGCTTCGAGCCAAGCGCGCGCCTTCATGTTGTCCATGTCGTAACCGAATGCGACGAAACGCGCTCGCAAGGCACGGGTTGAACGTTCCGGCCACTGCCGGACTACTTGTGCAGGTTCGCGAAGATTGTCCTTGGTTGGGACGACGATCCCCGGCCACAGGCGATAGCTGATGCCGCCGGGATTCGGATGCACGGCGAGCTTCTCCACCGAGGTCGCCTTCGGACGGTAATACGGCGTCAGCGGATGCTGGAATCCGTCAGAATAGTTGGCACCGTAGTTCCTGGTTCGGTACCGTGGCACAACCACGGAGTCCCGGGCGTCCGTAAGTCCGCATCTACGGTCTCCGGCCTCCTCGAATAACAACCTGATGCGCCTGGGCATGCCCCAATAGACATGCAGAGGATGGACATCCGCAGGAGTCGTCGATCTACCGCCAGCCTTCGAGTCGGACGTACGGGTGGGGATGAGCCAAGGGAAGACCGTACCCGGGTTTTCCTCAGGCTTCGAACCTGTTGCACGGGCTTCGACTTGTTCCCGGGTCTCGACGTTGGGCCAGAGCCGGCCCCAGAGAGTGGCGCCGCATTCGGGGTGGTCTGTGACGACCAATGTCGTCATGGGACCGCCGCCGCGTAACGATGTGCGATGCCCGGCGCCGCCTGAGGGAGCGAAGGCGTTCAGCGTGAAGAGCGCCATCGCGGCGGCCGCGCGGGAGAGCACCGGCGCGCCTCCACGCTTCACGAACAAGTCCGCGTTGTTGCGCAAGGTCTGTGCACCCGGCGCGTCAACCAACAGGGCCTCGATCACCTTGCCTTCAGCACCTTCGAGCGCATCGAGATCCTGCAGAAACCTCGGGCCGGGGCCGTCCAGATTGAAGGCGTATGCAACCGTCGCGAAACGCTCTCTCAGCACGTCCGGCGCCGGCGGTGCTCGCCACCAGTTCTTCCACTCTTCGTCGTCTTCGGGCGCGGCGGCGGTTGACAGCAAACCGATCAGGAGTTCGTGCGCCGCCCCGTTGAAGTCCGGCCGCGGCCAGGCAAAGGCCGCAAACGGATCGTCCGCAATCCCTTCGGTGACCCGCCACGGCTGCACGTGCTCGACAACGCCGCTTCGGCGCCGCATGGGCAACCATGGCTCGTCGATCAGGTTGAAGACGGCCCGCAGCGCATCGGTCGTCGCGGGATCGGTCATTGTTCGATTTTCTCCCACGTCAGTCCCTTCCGGGAGTCATAGCTCAGGAGAACTTCTCGCTGAGGCTCGCTCCCGGAAACCGCCTTCCCGGACAGCGGCGCACCCGGGACACCGCTCTCCTCGAGCACTACGAGAATCTTGTCCGAATCGTACCGTGTCCAGTCTGCCTTGGCCAGTCGCGCCGCCTCGGTATGTTCGGGCGGCAAGGCTTCGCCGCGGACACGCCGGGCCGCAACGTTCACCTCGCTGAGCCGCCAGCCGACCCACGACTCTTGGGGAGCCTCACCTTGGGCGTAGGGTTCAACGCGGCCGTCCCTGACACGAGCGAGCCGCAATGTGACCTGTGGGTCGTCGACGAGTCGGGTCGGCGTTCGGACATCGCTGTCCCAGGCGCCGCCGTCCCGCACATAGCCCTTGCCCAGGTCCAGAACGTTGGTCGTCGCCACACCCCGCTCCGCGCCTGCCCTGCCCTCCGCGTCGAAAAAGCTGGCCTGCAACTCGTCCGGGAGGCCCTGATCCGCATCCTCTCCGCAGACGGCTTCGATGAGCGCCCGCATGCCGCCGGGGCTCTCGATGATGCCGGCCTCTTCCAGCGTCCGGGCCGTCCGCCAGAGGCGGGCGTGGTCCCGATAGACGTACTGCGCGCGCGGAAACGCCCGGCTGAACCATTCCTCGTCCGCGCCGGAGACGGCTTCCGGTCCTACCACCCGCAACTCCGGCTGTCCGCCGCGCTCCGGACGATGGTGCCGCCAGAGTCTTCCCGCCCGCTGGATCAGCAGATCGATCGGGGCGAGGTCGGTGACCAGCACGTCGAAGTCCAGGTCCAGCGATTGCTCGACTACCTGTGTCGCGAGCAGCACCTGGCCGGCGCGTTCGGCGGCCTTGCCGTGTTTGCCGAACAAAGCCACGACCTCCTTCTCGATCTTGAGCCGGTCGGCCAGTGCGAACCGGGCATGGAAGACGCGAGGCTCCAGTCCCTGTGCCTCCAAGGCCGCATGCGCGTCAAAAACATCGTCAACAGTGTTGCGTATGTAGAGAACGGCCCTGCCGTCCACGGCCGCCTGCCAAACATCCTTCCGCGCTTCATCGGAAGACCGCAGAAACCGGACCGGGACTGAACGCGCCCGCTCGGTTCGACCGCTCACCTTCACGACTGAATCGACTTCCGCGGCGCACACGGTAGCGAGGGGATAGTCCATGCTGGCGCTGGCGCTGTTCAGGTCCACACCCAAACCCTTCGTGTAGGCGTCGGTCAGGCGTTTCCTTATCGACATCGGCAGCGTGGCCGACAGCAAGATCGCGGAGCCACCGAGCCCCGCCTGGAACTCGAGCAGCCTCTCCATCTCGCGCTGCATGTAAGCGTCGTAGGCGTGCACTTCGTCAAGGATGAGAACGCGGCGCATCAACCCCAGCAGCCGCAACGACTGGTGCCGGCTCGGCAATACCGACAACAACACCTGGTCAATGGTGCCGGCGCCGACGTCGGCCAGGAACGTACGGCGCCGGTCGTCCGCAATCCAGGTGGCGCATGAGGCGGATGCTGTCGTTTCGGATTCTTGATCCGACTCCGCGGAGCCGGAATACGGTTCCTCCGATCGGCCGCCCTTGACGATGGCGGCCTGAAAACCCTTGTGCAGACCGCGCGCGCCGTGGGCCAATGCGATGGAAGGCTCGACGCCCGACGCGAAGAGGCGCCGATGGGCCACCGCGAGCCGGTCAAACATGGCATTCGCCGTCGCCATCGTGGGCAAAGCCACGTACAGACCATCCGCCCGACCGGATCTCATCAGCCGGTGGGCAAGCATCAGCGCGGCTTCGGTCTTCCCGCTGCCGGTCTCGTCCTCGATCATGAAGAGTGCCGGGCCGGCCGGAATGTTCACCGACAGCGCCCATTCCTGCATCGGACTCGGCGCCGAGTCCGCGCCGATCAGGTCTTCATAACGGAGATGTTCGCCAACGACTTTCGGCAGCACGCCCGACTCGGCCACCGCACATCCGGCTCGTTCGCGGGCATCGTGCCAGTAGGCATCAAGGTCCTGAACCGGCTCACGATATGGGAACCAATCCTGATTCGACCCGATCCAGTCGGCCAGCACGGCCACGCCGGCGACCGCGTGCGACGCCCGCCGGCACTGGCCGCGGTCGATGGAGGGAAAATCCGCCGAGACAGCGAACAGCTCACGCGCTTCCAGCATGAATAGGCGGGCGTTTTCGATCCCGGCGCCGCCGAAATGGCTTCGCAACGTGATCAGGCTTTCCTCGCCACTCGACCACGGAGGCGTGCCATGGTGACCGGTGACCGCGGAGACCAACGGGCGCCAGACACCGTTGCTTGTTGATTCCGGCAGCCCAAACGCATCGGGACTGGCATCGAACAGGCGCAAGCCTCCGGCGCCGTGATCGTAGTGATGTGGGAACTCCAGCGGGTCGTCACCGAAACAGTCGGGGTAGAGTTCCGGCGCCTTGGCCTGGAACTTCTTGGCGAACTTGCCGACGTCGTGCAGACAGAGGAGGTAACAGATCAGCCGTACGGTTTGCTCTTGCGAGAAACCCAGCAGACGAGAGACGCTCTCGCCAAGTCCGCGGTGTTCGGTGAGCAGAGCCTGTCCCACCGCGGCCACATCAAGGCAGTGAAAAGCGAGCGGGTGCCAGTTCGGACCGTTGTCGAGAGCCGCCGGGCGAGCCTTTCCCCAGAAACGATAGAGGTCCTTCACCGTTTCCCTAGAACCCCTCCATCTGCCGGTCCTCCAGCTCTTCCTTGCCCTTGTCGTCGATGGAGTAGACGCCGTCTTCGGTGGAGATGAGCTCGGGGTCGTAGTAGAGCTTGGAGAGTTCGAGGGCGTCCTCGTACTCGACCATGCGGATGGCGTCCCAGGGGCAGATCTTCTTGTCGAGGCGGTCCTCGGAGTCGGTGCCGATGAGCTGGAGCTCGCTCTTCTTGGGCTCCTGCTCCTTCTCCAGGAGCTTCTTGTCGGCGTCGTACATGCGGTTGCCGTACTCGAAGAAGATCTGGCCGGTGTTCTTGTGCTCGTGGATCTTGGTGAGGTCGTCGCTGTAGCACATCTGGCAGCCGATGCACTTCTCGTTGTCGACCCACACACGGTAGGGTTTGAGGCCGCCGCCGGGCATCTCCTCGTAGAGGAGGTTGATGCAGTCGTCCACCGGGCAGTGGACCTCGCACAGCGGCGCGCCGGCGCAACTGGTGCAGTTCTCGTTCATCACGGCCAGGAGCGCCGTGCCCTTGCGTTTCTTGGCTTCAGCCATCGACCTTCACCCTTCTTCTTGCCTTGTACCGGAAATAGAAGAACATACCCAAAACCAGCAGCAGGAACACCCAGTAGTATCGTACCAGACCGACCACGGCCCATTCGAGCCAGTAGACGAAGTTTCCCGACTGTCCGCTGAGCCGGGTCAGGGCTTCCTGGGCCCCGGAATAGTCACGCAACTCCTTGCGCACCCGGGCGAGGCCGTACAGGGCGGCCTCATCGTTCGGCTGAAGAGCCAGGCTCTTCTCGAAGTCGGTTTCGGCCTCCCGCCACTTGCCCTGGTCCACGTAGGCCCAGCCGCGGTTGCTGGCCGCCTGGGCGAAGTCCGGGTTCAGCTCCAGGGCGCGCGAGAAGCTCCCTACGGCCGGCTCCAGGTCGCCCTGGCGCTTGAGCGCGACGCCCAGGTTGTTGTGGACCTCGGGCACGTCGGGCTTGAGCGCGGCCGCCTTGCTGTACGACTCGATGGCCGTCTCGACGTCGCCCGCGACCTCCATGTCGAGCCAGCCCAGCAGCGTCAACGCTTCGGCGTCGTCCGGGGCCAGGGCCACGGCCTTCCTCACGTGCGCCAAGGCCGCCTCGCGTTCACCCCGCTTGAGAGCCGCCAAGCCCACCACTTGCAGGAGCTGGGGCTCTTCCGGGTAGCGCTCAAGCAGCTTCTGCAACTTGTCCCAGGCGTCCGTCAGCTTGCCCGCGGCCAGTTCCCTTCGTGCTTCCGGCCAGGACTCTTCGTCCTCCAGGGCGGGACGGGCTTCCCCGTGAATGCTCAGGACCGCAACGAGGACCAGGACCGCCAGGGACCCCCAGCCTCGCCGTCTACTTCCACATCTGGTCAGGGATTTCGTCCTCTCGGCCCTCATCGATCAGCTTGTCGTTCTTCAGAGCCTGTTTCAGGCCGACCCAGGAAAAGAACAGGACGAGAATCAACATGCCCACGATAGGAATGTTGTCGGGCTTGGTGACGATCTCCATGAAGTAGTACCAACCGGACTCTTCTTTCATACGAAATGACCACCTTCAGCGGATTAAACCCTCTCCGGTACGCGCACGTTGCGGATTCCCGCTCCCCGATCGGTGTCGGGGACAAGCTTCGCGGGAATGACGGGGAGAGGGTTCGAAGTACGATAAGAGTTATTGGAAAATCACGTGCTTGTCAATGTACGGGCCGGTTTCGCCGCCGCCCCCAACTCTCTGGCGGGGGACCCTTCCTTGGGTTATAGTTTGTCCTGCTCATGCGGGGCCTTGGCGTCATCATCCTGGCCGCGGGCCAGGGCAAGCGGATGCGGTCCGCCTTGCCCAAGGTGCTGCACCCTCTGGGCGGCAGGCCGTTGCTGGCCCACGTGCTGGAGGCGTGCGCGTGGCTCGAGCCCGAGGCGGTGCGCGTGGTGGTGGGACACGGGGACGAGCGCATCCGCGAAGCCTTCCCCGCCCTGGACCCGGCGGTGTGGGTGCTCCAGCCCGAGCAGTTGGGCACGGGTCATGCGGCCCGGTGCGCGGTCGACGCCTTGGGAGACTTCGACGGCGACCTTCTGGTTCTCAACGGCGACGTGCCGCTGTTGTCACGCCAGAGCCTTTCCCGAATGCTGGAAGCGCATCGGTCCGGGAGCTTCGACTTGACCCTGGCCGTGGCGACGCTGGAGGACTCCCGGGGCTACGGACGCATCCTGCGCGGCCCCGGCGGCGACATCACCTGCGTGGTGGAGGAACGGGACGCCACCGAGGCGCAGCGGGCCATCCGGGAGATCAACGTCGGCCTCTACCTGGCCTCGGCCGACTTTCTCCGCGCGGCCCTCGCCGCCCTCGACAACCGCAACCACCAGGGCGAATACTACCTGCCGGACATCGCCGGCTTCGCTGCACGGTTGGAGGCCCGCGTCGGCAGCGTGACCTTGGACGATCCGCGTGAATTCCGGGGCGTGAACAACAGAGAGGAGCTCGCCTGGATGGAAAAGGCATTGCAGCGGGACATCAACCGCAAATGGATGGAGCGCGGGGTGACCCTCAAGGACCCGGACAGCACCTACATCGACTCCGAGGCGGTCATCGGCGAGGACACGGTCATCGGGCCCAACAGCCACCTGCTGGGCCGCACCGTGGTGGGCGCGGGATGCCGGATCGACGGCAGCGCCTACCTCACCGACGTGCGTCTGGCGGACGCCGTCCACCTGCGCTTCTCGGTGGTGCTGGACGACTGCGACGTCGAGGAGGGAGCGAGCGTCGGCCCGTTCGCGCACCTGCGCCCCGGCACCGTGCTCCAGCGCGACGTCCACATCGGCAACTTCGTGGAGGTGAAGAACTCGTCGGTGGGAGAAGGCACCAAGGCGAGCCACCTGAGCTACCTCGGCGACACCGATCTCGGACGGGAGTCCAACATCGGCGCGGGCACCATCACCTGCAACTACGACGGCTTCGCCAAGCACCGCACCACCATCGGCGACCGCGTGCAGGTGGGCAGTGACACCCAGCTCGTGGCCCCGGTGGCGGTAGGCAACGACGCCTACATCGGGGCCGGCTCCACCATCACCAAGGACGTGCCCGCCGGCGCGCTGGCCGTGAGCCGCACACCCCAGCAGCACAAGGAGGGGTGGGTCGCCCGGTTCCGCGCGCGGAAGAGCAAGTAGCGGGATGGCGCATGGACACCAGCATCAAAGGACGTCATTCCCGCGAAACAGGCTGTGTCAAAACCCCAGACGAACACGGAATGGCACGGCCCCCCGAAACGTCATTCCCGCGAAAGCGGGAATCCAGGGGTTGGGAGGGGCCATACGGCGGTATTCCCCGCCGCACCACCCCTGGATTCCCGCTTTCGCGGGAATGACGGTATGGGGTGTTGGTAACATTTCGTATCTGAGCGGAGTCTTGACACGGCCTGTTTCGCGGGAAGGACGTCCATGTGCAATCCGTTGACGTCCATGCGGAACCCATCGGAAATGCGAAGAGTTAACGACCCATGTGCGGAATCGTCGGATATATCGGCGGGCGCGACGCCGCCCCGGTGCTCATCGACAGCCTGCGGAAGCTGGAATACCGCGGCTACGACTCGGCGGGCATCGCCGTCCTGAACGGCGGCGGCATAGCGCTGCGGCGCGCCGAGGGCAAGCTCGCGCGCCTCGAGACGCTCCTCGCCGGCGACCCTATCCAAGGACACGCCGGTATCGGGCATACCCGCTGGGCCACCCACGGCGGCCCCACCGAGGCCAACGCCCATCCGCACCGGGCCGGCGACACGGTAGTGGTGCACAACGGCATCATCGAGAACTACCTGGAGATCAAGCAGGCGCTGCTCGGGCGCGGCGCGGCGCTGACCTCGGATACCGACACCGAGCTCGTCGCCCACCTGGTCGAGGAAAAGACCGCGCACGGAATGGACTTGCTCGACGCGGTGCGCGAGACCATCCGCGAGATCCACGGCTCCTACGCCCTGGTGTTCCTAAGCCGGCTCGAACCGGAACGGCTCATCGTCGCCAAGAACGCCTCGCCCATCGTCGTGGGCGCGGGCGACGGCGAGACCTTCATCGCCTCGGACATCCCGGCGCTGCTGGAGTACACCCGGAACGTGGCCTTCCTCGAAGACGGCGAGATCGCCGAGGTCCGGGCCGGCGGATTCCGCATCCTCGACTCCAGGGCGCGCACGGTCGCCCGCCCCACCAGGCGGATCACCTGGGACACCATAGCCGCCCAGAAAGGCGGCTACCGCCACTTCATGCTGAAGGAGATCCACGAGCAGCCCCAGGCCGTCACCGACACCCTGCGCGGGCGCATCGCCCTCGAATCCGGCACCGTCAACGTGACCGAGTTGAACCTCGCCGAGGACCAGTTGGCGCGCGCGCGCAAGATCCACCTGGTGGGCTGCGGCACCGCGTGGCACGCGGCACTGGTGGGCAAATTCCTGATCGAGGAGCTGGCGCGGATCCCGGCCGAGGTGGACTACGGCTCGGAGTTTCGCCACCGCACCCCGCTCCTGGGTGCGGATTCGCTGCTCGTGCCGGTGAGCCAGTCGGGCGAGACCGCCGACACGCTGGCGTCCCTGGAGGTAGGCCGGCGGCAAGGCACCCGCGCCGTGTCGATCTGCAACGTGGTGGACTCGTCCCTCGCGCGGAAGTCCGACGGCGTCTTCTACACCCACGCCGGCCCGGAGATCAGCGTAGCCAGCACCAAGGCGTTCACCACCCAGCTCACCGCGCTCTACCTGCTGGCCGTGCGGTTGGGTCGCCTGAACGGCCGGATCACGCCCGTGGCGGCGACGCGACTCCTGGAGGACGTCCTCAGGCTGCCCGGCTGGATCGAGGCGGCGCTCAAGCTGGAGGACGCCATCGCCGAACTGGCTCACGGACTGAGCCACGCCGGCGACGTGCTCTACCTGGGCCGGGGCATCAACTACCCCATCGCCCTGGAAGGCGCTCTGAAGCTGAAGGAGATCTCGTATATCCACGCCGAGGGGTACCCCGCGGGCGAGATGAAGCACGGCCCCATCGCCCTTATCGACGAGGACATGCCGGTGGTGATGATCCTGCCCCAGGACCACTACTACCCGAAGACGCTGGGCAACCTGAAGGAAGTGGAAGCGCGGGGCGGCAAGCTCATCACCGTCACCGACGAACCCGACCAGAGCCTGGCGCCGGAGTCCACACTCGTGGTCCCCAAGGTGCCCTACCACCTCGCGCCGGTGGTACTGACCATCCCCATGCAACTCCTGGCCTACCACATCGCGGTGCACCGGGGCACCGACGTGGACCAGCCGCGGAACCTGGCCAAGAGCGTGACCGTGGAATAGGACGGGGACGCTAACGCTAACCCCAATGTTGCGAAGAAGTTTGTGAAGAACGATCTGACGCGAACCTTACAAATCGTCATTCCCGCGAAAGCGGGAATCCAGGCGGGGCACGGGCGGGGACACCGGCCAGTCGGCCCCTCTCCACCCCTGGATTCCCGCTTTCGCGGGAATGACGATTTGTAAGGTTCCCGATAACCCTATACCGCCGCTTGACCTCACCTACAGTGGCCTTCCTTAACAATCCCCCTCCGCCTTCCAAACCACATCCCGCTTGCCTCCCGGGCCTCTCCAGGTTTCCAGCTTCTTCAACATTGACGCTAACGGCCGGCCTTGAAGCCCTTGGCCACCACGTAAATCTCCGACGAGCCCTTGCGCGTGGCCGCGGACCGCACCCGCTGCGCGGTCTGAAAGCAGCCCGCCATCTCCTTCAGCAGGGCCTCCGTATCCACTCCGGTGAAGGTCTTGAACAGGAACGAGCCACGCGGTTTCAGGATTGCACGGGCAATCTCCAAGGCCCCGCGGGTAAGCTCCAGGGCGCGTTCGTTATCGGCGTCGCGGATGCCGGACAGACGCGGCGCCATGTCCGAGAGGACACAATCCACGGCCCCGTCCGCCAGCGCGCGGATCCGTTCCACCGCCCGCGGAGCCAGCAAGTCCAGCTCGAACGCGTTGACGTGCGCTCCGGACAGGGGCTGGATGGGCTGCAAGTCGAAGCCCAACACCCGCCCGCGCGGCCCCGCAAGCTCGGCCGCCACCTGTAGCCACCCGCCCGGCGCCGCGCCCAGGTCCACGACCACCTGCCCGGCGCGGATCACACGGAACCGCTGATTCATCTCCAGCAGCTTGTAAGCCGCGCGCGAGCGGTAGCCCTCGCGTTTGGCCTTGCGGAAAAATCCGTCCTGAGGTCTATAGGACATGGTTCAATCCACAAAGAAGCGCCGCTTCATAGGATTCTCATTCCTAGCTGATCAATATCAAAAGCGTTACGCACGGAAGACCACAAACTTGACAGAGCGCAACGCATGATGGTATTCGCGACGCATGATGTCGAAACTGGTTGGTAGTCATATAGCGCGGTCGGTGTCGGTGCTTGCCTTCTGTTTCTTCTTGTGGCCAAGCCAGGCAGGGGCGGTGGACCTCAGCTCGGGCGAGGTCGAGGCGAGCCTGGACACGACCCTCTCCTACGGTGTGACCTTTCGCGTGGCGGATCGCGATCAGGCACAAAGCAAAAAGACCAACGACAACGACGGCAACCTCAACTACGATCGCGGCATCGTCAGCAACGCATTCAAGTTCACCAGCGAACTCGACATCGGTTACAGAAATTTCGGGTTGTTCGTCCGCGCGAGCGGACTCTACGACATCGAAAACGAAAACGGCACCCGGGCGCGCACTCCCCTGTCGGATGACGCCAAGGCCCTGATCGGGAAGGACATCGACGTACTCGATGCTTACGTGACCGGGGCCTTTGACCTCGGTGACGCCGCGATCGATGTTCGGCTCGGCAACCATGTGCTCAACTGGGGCGAGAGCACGTTCATCCAGAACGGCATCAACGCCCTCAACCCCTTCGACGTGAGCAAGCTCAGGGTTCCGGGCTCCGAGTTGCGCGAGGCGTTGCTGGCGGTTCCCTTGGCTTCGGCCTCCGTGTCGGCGACCCCCAACCTCTCGATGGAGGGTTTCTACCAGATCGCCTGGGAGAAGACCGAGATCGACCCGGTGGGCAGCTTCTTCTCGACCACCGACTACGTCGGTCCAGGTGCGGGCCATGCGGTGATCGCCATCCCCGGACTTCCCCTCGGCGACATGGGATTGAGCGCTGACCCTCGGCAGAATCCCTTCGCCATCTTCGCCGGCACCTCCGTCCGTGACGATTTCAGACCCGTAACCATGGGAGATCCCGAATTTCTGATAGCGGATCGAGAAGCGGACGGCGACCCCCGCGACTCGGGCCAGTGGGGAATCGCGTTCCATTATCTCGCGGAGGAATTGAACAACACCGAAGTCGGCTTCTACTTCATGAACTACCACAGCCGCCTGCCCGTGGTCAGCGCGCACACCGGAATGGCGGAGGACGCAGGGAGAGGCTTGGCCGTGGCCGGAGCTATAGGGGCCGCGGCCCCGACAGCGGTGGGAGAAATCGTCGCCGGCGCCGTTATGCAGGCCTTGCGCGCGGCGCAGTGTCCTTCCGCGGTTCACAGTCCCGAGTGCGGTGCGCTCGCACAGAGGGTTCAACAGGAGACGACGCGCCAGGTTGGAGCTCTCGCCGGAGGCGCCGCTCAAGCCGCCGGCATCGACGCCTACGCGGAACGCGGGCACTACTTCATCGAGTATCCCGAAGACATACAGCTCTACGGCCTCAGCTTCAACACAACCCTCGGGACGACGGGCTTGGCGCTGCAGGGCGAGTACTCCTATCGGCGTGACGCGCCGCTGCAACTCGCGGAACGCAAGATTTTCGCCGATGCCCTGGGGCCGTTCACCGGGTTGGGCGGATGTATCGCACGAAAAGTGGGTAACGGCGTCCCACAGGATCAAGCCGGTCTACAGTGCATCGGCGAGAACGCGGCCGGTGCGTACGACGCGGACACCGTGGGCTACGTCCGGCGCGACGTGAGCCAGGCCCAAGCCACCGCCACCAAGGTGTTCGGCCCGCTTCTGGGAGCGGACGGGGGAGCCTTCGTTACCGAGGTCGCGGTGATGCACGTGCACGACATGCCGTCCGGCAAGGGTGCCAGGGAACTGACTCCCAACGACGAACCCCTGGAGAGCCCCGCCGGTTCGGTCAAGGTAGATGACAGCACAGACTACAACGACGCCGACGCCACCTCCTGGGGTTACCGGCTGGCGGCTCGACTCGACTACAACCAAGCGGTCGGAGCGGTGAACCTGTTCCCGTACCTGCGGTTCGGGCACGACGTCAGCGGCAACAGCCCCGCGCCCAGCGGCCCATTCGTGGAGGGCCGGACCGCGCTCACTCTCGGCCTTGCCGCCGATTATCTCAGCCGTTGGCAGTTCGATGTCAGCTACACCCAGTATGCCGGTAGCAGGAATTCACTGAGGGACCGCGATTTCGTCACCGCAACGGTCAAGTACTCCTTCTAGGCGCCATGAAAATGAAAGCACTCACGATTCGATTGGGAACCGCGCTCGTCCTGGCGTGCGCGCTCGTCTCTCCCGTGTCCGCCGAGCTTTCCGCAGACGATATCGCACGGCTCGGCAAGGACCTGACACCCCTCGGTGGTGAGCGCGCCGGCAACGCCGACGGCACCATCCCCGAGTGGACCGGGGGCATCACCAAGCCTCCGGCCGGCTACCAGCTCGGCGACCACCATCCGGACCCCTACGCCGGCGACAAACCGCTCTTCGTCATCGACCAGTCCAACCTGGACAAGTACCGGGACAAGCTCTCCACGGGACATCAGCGTCTGCTGGAGACCTACCCGTCGTACAAGCTGCCGGTGTACCCCACCCGCCGCAGCGCCTCGGCGCCGCAGCGCATCTATGACGCCACCCGCAAGATCGCCGCGGTCACGAAGCTCGTGGACGACGGCAACGGGGTCGACGGCGCGGTCATCGGCATTCCGTTCCCCATCCCGAAGAACGGGCAGGAGGTGATCTGGAACCATCTCCTGCGCTATCGCGGCGAAACCGTGGCGTGCACCCTGGGCCAGGCGGCGGTCACCCGCGGCGGCGACTACACGCTGGTCAAGTACGCGGTGGACGTGAACGTGCGCTACTCGCTGCCGGGCATGACCGTGGAGAAGCTCGGCAACACCATGATCCTGTTCAAGCAGCGGGTGACCGCGCCCGCGCGGCTGGCGGGCGACATCGTCCTGGTGCACGAGACCATGAACCAGGCGCGGGAGCCACGCAGCGCCTGGACCTACAACCCGGGCCAGCGGCGTGTGCGGCGCGCCCCCAACATCGCCTACGACAACCCGGGCACCACCTCGGACGGGCTGCGCACCGCGGACCAGTTCGACATGTTCAACGGCGCCATCGACCGCTACGACTGGAAGCTCGTGGGCAAGCGCGAGATGTACGTGCCCTACAACGCCTACCGCGCGCACAGCGACAAGCTCTCCTTCGACGACATCATCACGCCGCTGCACGTCAACCCGGAGCACATGCGCTACGAGCTGCACCGGGTATGGATCGTGGACGCGACCCTCAAGGAGGGCGCGAGCCACCTCTACAAGCGACGGACCTTCTACATCGACGAAGACTCCTGGCAGGTCCTGCTGGCGGACATATACGACAACCGCGACCAGCTCTGGCGCGTCTCCGAGGGCCACGTCATCAACTTCTACGAGAAGCCGTTGATATGGCCGACCCTGGAGGTGCACCACGACCTGCAGGCCGGCCGCTACCTCGCCCTGGGCCTCGACAACGAGTTCCCCATGTGCACCTACGACATCACCTTCAAGGACAGGGACTTCAAGCCGTCATCCCTGCGCCGCGCGGGAAGGCGGTGAGACCGACGGCCGGAGGACTCTCCCGGACCAACGGATACGTCATTCCCGCGGGACAGGCTGTGTCAAAACTCCACTCAAGTTGGCAACAGCACCGCGCCGCGGAACAGACCGTGTCAAGACTCTTGAGGCGGAGACGTTCCCAATACGTCATTCCCGCGGAAGCGGGAATCCAGGTGGGGTGAGGCGGGGAATACGCTTGGTTGCCCCCTCCCCACCCATGGATTCCCGCTTCCGCGGGAATGACGATTCGGGGGGCCGTTGCCTCATGAGTTCTGATACAGCCGGAAGGCGGGAATCCACCTTCCAGCTTTCGCGAGGATGACGTATCCGTGATGTTCTTCCCGCGCGAGTCTTGACGCAGCTTGCTTTGTTTACGCATACATTGTCGTCGTTGGACCTCGGCAGCCCTTCTGCTGGCAAGCCTGCTGTTGTGGCTGACCGCTCAGGCAGCCGGAGACACCCGACCGGCAGTCCAGGCGCCGCTGGCCGCGACCACCCTGCTGCTGGACGCTGCCGTCGCCGGTGACCGCGTCATCGCCGTAGGCCAGCGCGGCCACATCCTGCTCTCCGACGACGGAGAAACCTGGAAGCAGGCACGGGTGCCGGTTCGCGCCCTGCTCACCGCGATACACATGCACGACGACGCCACCGGCTGGGCGGTGGGGCATGACGCGGTCATCCTCCGCACCGACAACGCCGGCGACACGTGGCGGCTGCTGCACCGCGCGCCCGACGAGGAGCGTCCCCTGCTGGACGTGTGGTTCCGGGACAAGGAGACCGGCTTCGCCGTGGGCGCCTACGGCTATTTCCTGACCACGCGTGACGGCGGCGCCACCTGGACCTCCCGCGCCGTCAGCCAGGACGACTTCCACCTGAACGAGATCGTGCCCGCGGGAGGGGAACGCCTGTTCCTGGCCGCGGAGGCCGGGGTCGTGTACCGGTCCGACGACGGCGGCGGCACGTGGCGCGAGTTGGACTCGCCCTACACGGGTTCGTGGTACGGCGCCCTGGTGCTGGACGCGGACCGCCTCCTGCTGCTGGGGCTCCGCGGACACCTCTTCCGCTCCGAGGACGCGGGCGCGAGCTGGACGCCGGTGGCCACCCACACCACCGCGACCCTCACGGACGCGGTCCGCCTGCCGTCAGGCCACCTGCTGTTCACCGGCCTCGAAGGGGTCATCCTGACCAGCCGGGACGAAGGCCGCAGCGTGTCCACCACGCGCCTTCCGTCGCGCCAGGGCATCGCCTCCGCCCTGGCCCTGGCCGACGGCGGCTTGCTGCTGACCGGAGAGTTCGGCGTCCGGCGCCTGTCCGGCCTGGAATCACTCCCCAAGCCCGAGTAGCTGCCCATGCCGGACGCACCCAACATCGCGCCACCCAACGCATTCACGGCCTTCCTCGAACGCTGCCTGTTCACCCGGCGCGGCATCGTCATCGCCGTCTTCGCGCTCGTCACCCTCGCCATGGGCTGGTTCGCGGCGCAGTTGCGCGTGGATGCCGGGTTCTTCAAGCTCGTGCCCCTCAAGCACGAGTACATGCAGACCTTCCTCAAGCACCAGGATCAGTTCGGCAGCGCCGACCAGGTGGTGATCGCCATCACGGCGAAAGAAGGGGACATGTTCACCCCCGAGTTCTTCGCCGTGCTGAAGCAGGTCACCGACGCGATGTTCTTCCTGCCCGGCATCGACCGCACCCAGGTCTTCTCCATCCTCACGCCCAACGTGCGCTACATCGAGGTGGTGGAGGACGGGGTCATCGCGGGCAACGTGCTGCCGGCGAGCTTCAAGCCCACCGAGGCCGGCCTCGCCCGGGTGCGCGAGAACGCCATCAAGGCCGGCGTGGTCGGCAGGCTGGTGGCCAACGACTTCACCGGCGCCATCGTCAGCGGCCGGCTGCAGGAGTTCGACCCCAACACCGGCAAGCGGCTCGACTACCTCGACGTTGCGCGCCAGCTCGAAGATATTCGCGCCAAGGCGCAAACGAGCGCTCCCGTCCGCGTGCACGTCATCGGCTTCGCCAAGCTCGTGGGCGACGTCGCCGCGGGCGCCGCGCGGGTCATCGCCTTCTTCGGCATCACGTTCCTGATCACCGCCCTGTTCGTGTACCTCTACACCCGGTCGGTGCCGCTGACCATTCCGCCCCTGGTGTGCTCGCTGGTGGCGGTGGTGTGGCAACTCGGTACGGTGACGGCCCTGGGCTTCGGCATCGACCCCATGTCCATCCTCGTGCCCTTTCTGGTGTTCGCCGTGGGCGTCAGTCACGGGGTGCAGATGGTGAGCGCGGTGCGCGCCGAGGTGGTGGCGGGGGCCGCCGGCATGGACGCCGCGCGCGCGAGCTTCCGGCGCCTGTTGCTTCCCGGGGCGGTGGCACTGGCGTCGGACTCGGTAGGGTTCATCACCATCTCGCTCATCGAAGTCCAGGTCATCCGGGAGACGGCCGTCACCGCCAGCCTCGGCATCGTCGCCATCATCCTGACCAACCTGGTGCTGCTGCCGGTGCTGCTGTCGTACTTCCGCATGAGCGAGGCCCAGAGGGAGGCCGCGGCCAAGCGCGACAGCGTGCTGAGGCCGTTGTGGTCGAGGGTGGCGCGGCTGGCGCACCGGGGACCCGCGGCGGTGACGGTGGGACTGGCCGCGGTGCTGGTGTCCGTGGGGGCTTTTTACGCGGTGCAGGTCAAGGTGGGTGACAGCCACCAGGGCGTGCCCGAGCTGCGAGCGGAGTCGGTGTACAACCGCGACATCGCGGTGATCACGGACCGCTTCAAGATCGGTGTCGACGTGCTCACGGTGTTCGCGGAGACGGTGCCGGACGGGTGCATCGACTACGAGGTGCTCACCACCCTGGACGAGTTCACCTGGCACGTGCGCAACGTGGAGGGCGTCCAGTCCGTGGTGAGTCTGGCCAGCGTCGCGCGCAACATCAACGCCGGCTGGAACGAGGGCAATCTCAAGTGGCGCACGCTGCCGCGGAACCGCCACAGCCTGGTGCAGTCGGTCTCGCCGGTGCCCACCAGCAGCGGACTCATCAACAACGATTGCAGCGTGCTGCCCATACGCATCTACACCACCGACCACAAGGCCGAGACCATCCAGCGCGTGGTCGACGCCACCAAGGAGTTCCAGCGCCACAACGCCCTGGAGCGCATCCGCTTCCGGCTCGCCGGCGGCAACGTCGGCGTCATGGCCGCCACCAACGAGGAAGTGGACGCGTCGCAGTTCCCCATCCTGGGCTACGTCTTCGCCGGGGTCATCCTCCTGTGCCTGCTCTCGTTCCGCTCGGTGGCCGCCACGGTGTGCATCATCGTGCCGCTGGCCGCGGTGTCGCTCCTGGCCTACGGGCTCATGGCGATCCTGGAGATCGGCCTCAAGATCTCGACCCTGCCGGTGGTGGCCCTGGGGGTGGGCATCGGCGTGGACTACGCCATCTACATCTACGGGCGCCTGCGCACCCACCTGGAAGAAGGGCTCGACTTCGCCACCGCCTACGAGCGCACTCTCAACATCACCGGCGCCGGCGTGGTGCTCACCGGCCTCACCCTGGCCGCGGGCGTGGGCACTTGGTGTGTCGCCCCGCTCAAGTTCCAGGCCGACATGGGCATCGTGATGATGTTCATGTTCCTGGTGAACATGATCGCCGCGGTGGTACTGCTGCCGGCCTTGGGCGCATGGCTGGTGCGCCCGACGCCGGCAAGCGATGAAGAAACGATGTAGGGGGCCAACACGCCGGCCTCTACCAACGCGTGGAGAAGACGATCCCGAGGTGCACGTCCGTGCGGCCGGCGGCGGCCTGGTTGCGCGCGCCCTCGAAGCGGAGATTCGCGGCGGGGCCGAGCGCCCAGCGTGCGCCGAGTCGCAGCGAGCGCCTGCCGCCCCCGCCCAGACTGGCTCCGGCGAAGGGCGTCAACACGCCCGGGCGCACTTGGATCCCGTAGCCCACCTCGGCGTCGAGGCTTCGCCCGGCCTCGAACCCGGTCTCCGGGGCGAGTCCCCGCGCATCGGCAAGGCCCCACAGCCGCCCCGTCGTGCTCCCCGCCTTGCCGAAGGCGGGGCTCAGCGTCAACGAGAGACCACGGCCCGAAGCGCCGGGGTCGATGCGCAGCGAAGCGCTCGCGCCCCACTCCTTGTAATCCGTCGCCTCGTGCGCGAGAAGCATGCGCGCCGCGCCTCTGACGGTGAGCCCCGGGCGCGTGTACGAGAGCCGGGCGCCGATCTCGACCCCGGTTCCGGTCTCCGCGTCGCCTCCGTCGTGGCGAAGCCCGAGCTCCAACGCCGGCTCGAACCTCGCGCCACCTTCGAGCGCGAACGCCCGCGCGCCCTCGACGATCAGCCGAAGCCGGCTCACCTCGGCCCGCGCCTCTTCGAGGTGGCCCCCGGCCGCCGCGTCCGCGTGCACCGCCTCGGACTCCGTACGCACGAACAGCACGTCGCTTCGCACCTTCAGCGCAACTCCCCCCTCGGGCGGCGGTTCGAGCACCACGCCGCTCGCCCCCACCGCGCCCATCGACATCGCGACGTCGGTCTCGAGCGGCGTGACGCCGTCCTCGGCAATCGTCATCGTGCCCCGGCCGTAGCCGCCTACCGCCCAGAGCGAGACGCGCTCCGTCGCCGCGAAGCGCGCGTAGGGATACGCCGCCGTGAGCGTCGACTCCACCGTGCCCCTGTCCCGGTCCGAGTCACGGGGATCGGTCATGCGGAACGACCCTTCGCCCTCGGAGAGCCCTACCGCAACGCCCCCGAGCCAGTCACCGGACTCCATGTCCGCGCCCAGGAACGCGGTGGTGACGTCGCCGCTCAGGGCAACGTCTCCCTCCTCCCCGTCGAAGTTCCCGGTCGCGAACCGACCCCACGCGCCGAAGCGCGGCGCCCCCGCCTCGCCGCCCGCGCTCACCGAGAACGCGCTCCCGAGCAGGAGTTCACGACCGCTCAACGTGCGCGTGGACACCGCCTTTTCCTCATCGCTCCGCAGCCACTTCGCTATCGACTGCTCGCGCGCTTCCGCTTCGGCCTTGGCGCGCGCCACCGCATCCGGCGCCGCGCCCCCGAGCGTCTGCCCGCCAAGCGTCAGTCGGTTTCGGGCTCCGGCCGCCAACCGCCCTGCGACGGCGTCGACCGCCTGGGTCGCGACGGTGCGCCCGAAGCGCGCGAGCCACGCCCGCTGCAGCGGGTCGTCGTTCTCGATGGTGCCGGTCGCCTGGCCGTCGGCGATGCGCGCGCCCGAGGCGTTCGAGAGCACCAGCGCGAAGGTCTCCTGGCCCTCGTCCAGCGCATCGTTGACGAGCTTCACCGAGACGGTCTTCTGCCGCTCGCCCTCCGCGAAGGTCAGCGTTCCCGAGGCGGCCTCGTAGTCCTCGCCCGCCCTCGCGGTGCCGTCCTGCGTCGCGTAGTCCACCGTGATGGTGTCGAACGCCTCCCGGTCGAGCGAGACCGTGAAACGCATGTGCGAGTCGCTGCGCTCGATCGCCTCGGCGTCCGCCACCGAGATCGCCGCGGGGCCGAGAATCGTGGTCGAGACGACATTCGAGAGCACCTTGCCGCCGCTGGTGCAGAGCACCGGGGACTTCTCGCCGGCACAGATGCCGCCGCCCGCAAGCCGGAAGGTCACGTCGTCGTCGCCGGAGGGCGTGACGCGGAAGAGCCACAGGTCGCTCCGCCCGTCGGAGCGCTTCGTCGACGTCGGCGACCCGCCGTCCGCTGTCGCCGCTTGGTACACGTGGGTGTAGCTGTTGTGGATGGGCTCGCTGAAGGCGACCCGGACCTCGAAGGGGCTCCCGTCGTGCTCGGCCGGGACGTCGTCGATGCGCGCGGTGAGCGGCGCGGCTGCGTCCTCCTCCTCCGGACCCGGCACCGTCACGGCGAGTGAGTTGGAGAGCGGAGTGCGCCCCTCGCCGTCGGGTGTCTTGGCGCACGGTACACCGTTTCTGCCGCAGGGCCGGTTGCCGGAAAGCGTGATCGTCACCTCGCCGTCGCCGGACGGCTCGACGGTCAGATCCCACAGATCGCTGCGGCCGTTGACACGGCTCGTCCTTTCAATCGAGCCTCCCGTTATCCCGAACGCCTGCGGCAGCTTGCGCATGCTGGCCGTGATGTCCTTGCTGAACTGGATCCGCACCGTGAACGGACTCTCCCCGTCGTGACGCTCCGGTGCGTGCTCGAGCGAGACCGTGAGGTCTGCCGGCGGCGGCGTCCGCACGACCTGCAGCGCGAAACCGGCGTGGTCCAGCAACGCGTCGATGCCGGTCGAGCCCCGGATCGCGCCACCGTCCGCGCTGAGCGCGTTCGGCTCCACCTGTACCAGGTCCGACGCCGCGTCGCCGTCGGCCAGCGTGGATTCGAAGGTCAGCATCCCGGTCCCCGAGCCGCCGGCATAGGACGCGGTCTTCTGCATCGTGCCGAAAGTGAAGGGCACCGCCGGTGTGCCGGTCACCGTGACCGTCTCGCTGAAGCGCGCCGTCACGGTCACCTTCTCGCCCGGGTCCCACCGGTCATTCCCGCCCGGCGGATTCTTCACGGTGAGCCAGAGGACCGCGGGTGCGACATGGAAGCCGAGCGCGGCGTCCACGCCATGGGCCCCGCGAATCGTGCCGCCGTTCAGCGTCAGCGAGTTCGAGACCACCCACGCCTTCCCGCTGTCCGCATCGACCGTGGTGTAGGCGAAGACCAGTTCGTTCGTGGACGAGCCGCGCACGTAGGACGCCTTGCGCGTGGCGCTCCCGACCGCCAGCGTCAGTGTCGGCGTGCCGCCCGCCGCGTCGACGTGCACGGGCAAGTCGAACGTTACCGAGACCTCGATCGCGCTGCCCGCCGGATAGGGCGGCGTCGAGGCGATCTCCACCACCGTCACGGCCGGTGTCGGCAGCTCCACGCCCCCGATATCCATCCGGGCTCCGCCGCCGCCGCCGGAAACGATGCTGCCGCCCTCCACGCGCAGGCTGTTGACCAGAGTCCCGGCGTTCGTGACCGGGCTCTCCGCCGCCGGCACCGTATAGCCGAACACCAGGGTATCGGCGCTGGGCTGCGTCACGAATTGCGCGGTCCGGACACCGTGGTCGGTGACGATCTGGACGGACGCGACGCCTCCTTCGGTGATGCGCACGCCTTCGCTGAACTGGATCCAGACGTCGATGCGCTCGCCGGTTGTCCACTGGAGGTCGGCCTCCGTCGCGATCCAGTGCCGCAGGACCTGCGGCTGGGCGGTCCCCAGTTCGCCAACGCCGACATTGACGTCGACATCGACGCTGTACTCTTTCGACTCGGTGCTGGTCTTGAGGGTGTCGCCGCTCCCCACCGTCGCTGCCGCGTTCTTCACCTTGATCGTGATCCGGCCGTCCGTGATCGTGGGCGCGACGTTCACGCGGTAACCGAGGAACGGCTCGAATTTCAGGGTCCCGTTCGGGGCGGACACGTTCGCGTTGGTCACCTCCAGATCGTCCAGCGCGAATCCGTCCACTTCCCTGGGGGACCACACGATTCGGGCCGCGTCTCTGAACACGATGCTGACCTGGAACTCACCCGTAACCACGTTTCCGACGGGCAGGAACACCGGCGTGCCGTCCGGGTTGTCGCCCGGCGGGGAAAAGCTGTTGACGAAAGCCCGTAGCGGCGCGTCGTCGTCGTAGCGTGCCGTGGCCAGGTTGGAGTAGACGAATTCCCCCGTGTCCTTGTGTCTGGCCCTCATGCGGAAGATATAGCCCACATTCGCGAGTAGACCCGTGGCGCCCATGCGCGGATACGAGGTCTCCACGCCCCCGCCGCTCCCGCAACTCGACGTGGGGGCATGCTCGAAGCCCCAGGCCCCGTCGGTCGGCGAAGGATAGGCCGATGTGCTGATGATGTCGCTCTCGCCCCAGGCAAGTCGGAAGTCTTCGAGCGTGCTGAGCGATATGCCGTCCGGCACCCAGCAGAAGAAGAAACGGGGAGTCCCGGTCTGTGACTGGTACGCGCGCGTCAAGGTCAGTCCGTCTACCAAAGCAATCGACAGGGTTGCGGCGGTCGCGATAACGGAAGGCGGCCCGTCCATATCCGGGTCCGACCCGATGCCTGTAGCCACGGGCACGACCCGCACGTCGTACTCTGTGCCCGCATCCAACCCCGTGATGACGTAGTAGTACGTCGCCGTGGTAATCGCCTGCCTCACGGTGGAAAAGTCCTGCGCGCCCGTCTTCCACTGCACCTTGTAGTAATCGGCGTCGGAGTTCCTTTCCCACTCCACGATCAGCGCAGTCGGGGTCGGCGTCAGCCTGACATTTCTGACTTTCGAGATCGGGAGCACCTGGGGCGCCTCCCCCGTGTTGTTGGTCGCGTCGATGGCGCTGAACGTCGCCACCTCGTTGCCCGCTTCGTCCTGAAGCACGTCGCCGCTGCCCGGCTTCGTGTACGCCACCCTCACCGTCTGGCCGTCCGTCACCGCCTCCGCCAGCGTCAGCTCCACCTCGCTGCCCGACACCGCCACCGGGTCGCTCGAAGCGAGGTTCGCGGAACTGCCGTCCACCGTCACCGCAAAGGCACTCGCCGCAGGCACCGACTCCTCGTCCAGCGCTTCGGCGAAGGTGAGCGTCAGCGCTGCCCCGTTCACCGCCGCCGTCGGCGTCGCCGGCTCGGTGTTGTCCACCACGTAGGTCGTCTCGTTGGGGTTCGGGGTCGTGCCGGTGTCGAGCGTGTTGTTCGCTAGGTCCTTGATGTCCTGCCCGGTCGCAAAGGACAGCTCCACCGTGGCGTTCAGAGTCGCCAGGTCGCCCGTGCTCGCGGTCACGTCGTAGACGCTCTTGGAGCTGTTCACCGCCGCCACGGCCAGCGTCGCCGTGGTGCCCGA
>JAJEAI010000045.1 GCA_022824205.1 Candidatus Binatia bacterium | reverse complement strand
GTCGGAATGCGCGCGCGCCTCCATGAATCATTGGTCGGTATGCGCGCGCGCCTCCTTGAAGCATTGGTCGGTATGCGCGCGCGCCTCCTTGAAGCCAAGGCGTATTTCTTCGCGCAATTGCCTCAATCCGGCGATCTGGATCGCGCCCACCGCTACCCCAACCGTGATTACGGATATGATGATGCTGATCGTGTCTGCGTTCATCCCCGCCCGGCTCCTTGGATGGTTGCCACAGTCTCTTCTCCGATCACCCTCATCATGGTCTATCGGCGTCGTTCCCCCAAAACTTTAACGATATTTCCAGAAAAGACAACAACAATATCTTGCCTCATGCTGAGGCTGCTACAAGTCGCGGCGGCCGTCGAGGGCTTCGCCCAGGGTACCCGCGTCGGTGTATTCGATTTCGCCTCCGATGGGGAGGCCGCGGGCGATGCGGGTGATGCGGATGCCCAGGGGCTTGATCATCTTGGCAAGGTAGAGGGCGGTGGCGTCCCCCGCCCGGGTGGCGTTGGTGGCGGCGATGACCTCGGCGGGGGGGTTGGCGCGGAGCCGCGTCATGAGTTCCTTGATCTTGAGGGCGTCCGGGCCGACGCCGTTCAGCGGGAAGATGGCGCCGTGGAGCACGTGGTAGAGGCCCTTGTATTCGGCGGAGCGTTCCACCGCCATGAGGTCCGAGGGCTCCTCGACAACGCAGATGGTGGAAATGTCCCGGGTCGGGTCGCGGCAGACCTTGCACGGCACGACTTCTTCCCTTCCCGGCGGAATCTCGCTCAGCCCGAAGCACTGGGGACAAAGGCCCATCTCCTGCTTGAGCTTGTCCATGCTGCCGGCCAGCGCCAGCACGGCTTCCTTGCGCTCCTTCAACAGGTGGAAGGCGAGCCTGCCGGCGGTCTTCTCGCCGATGCCGGGCAGCTTGGACAACTGCTCGATGACCCGGGCCAGCGGTGCCGGGTAGCCGGTCATGGGGTGATTCCGGGAATCTTGAAGCCCCCGGTGAGCTTGCTCATCTCCTCGGAGGCCATCTCGCGAGCACGCCGGAGGCCCTCGTTGACCGCCGCCCGCACCAAGTCCTCCAGCATCTCCACTTCCTCCGGATCGACGACGGCGGGGTCCACCTTGATGGAAGCGAGCATGAACTGGCCGTTGACCGTGACCCGCACCATGCCGCCTCCCGATGTGGCCTCCACGGTCTTCTTCGCCAACTCCTCCTGTATCTTGGCAAGCTTCGCTTGCATTTCCTGGGCCTGCTTCATCAGCCCGCCCATACCGCCCAAACCCTCACTCATGAGACCACTCCCTTCACGGTACGCTACTTGACCGAACCTCCAAAGATCCGCTGTGCCTCGTCGACGATGTCCACCGTGCTGTCATCGTCACCGTCCGGGACTGTCTCGATGCCGCCCTGCCCGCCCGAACCCGCCACCACGGTGACGGTCATGGGGCGTCTGAAGAAGCGTGCCAGGAACCCTTCGAGCAACGTTATCGTCTCTCTGTCTCCAAGATACCTTAGATGAAACTCCTCTTCGAGTCCCAGCCTCACGGCGTCGCCCGAAAGTTCCAGCAGCCGGGCTTGTTGCAGGGAGGAACCCAGCATGGGCTTCTCGCCGTTGACGAACTCCACGAACCCGCGCCAGCCGGCGGGCGTCGTTTCGGCGGGTGGGGACTCGTCCGATCGCGGCGGCTCGGGGGTAGCCGTTTCCCCGGCGCTACGGTCCGGCGGTGAGGCCCGATCGGGCGGCGCTTCGCGCGGCTCGTCGCCGTAAACGGGCGGCGTTTCGGCGTGGATGGGCGCTACCTCCGCGTGCGCCGGCGCCGTATCCTGCTCCGGCGCGGCGGCTTGGGGCGCCGCCGCACGCTGGGACGGAGCTCCGGCCTGGCGTGGAGCCTCCTCACGGGACGCTGCCCTGCCCGGCCGCGCGCCGGCTCCCGCCGCGCCCTTCCCTCGCTCGACCGCACCCCCCTGCGGGTCGGGCGCGCCGGCTTCGAGCTTCCGTTCCAGCCGCTGCAACTCGTCGATGGCGTCCGCGATGTTCACCGTGCGCGGCAACGTCGCCACCCGCACCAGGGAGACTTCGAGGTCGAACCGTGGATAGGGTGAACGGGACACGATGTCGTCGCCCTGCACGATGAAGCGGTAGAAGTTGATGAGGGTCTCGGGATCGACGTCCCGAGTCTGCTCGCGCAGTAATGCCATTTCCTCTGCCGTCAGGTCCATGAGTCGGCGCGACCCCGCCTCCGAACCTGCTTCCGGGGCCGCCCCCCGCGTATCCATCAGGCGCAGCACCAGGAGGTTGCGGAAATGCTCCACCAACTCACGCGACAGGGCGGCCAAGTCCACCCCATGAGTGGCCACCTCCGCCACCAGGTCGAGACACGCCGCGGCGTTGCCGGCGATGATCGCCGCGGAGATCTCGTACAGCACGCGCCGTTCGGCCACGCCCAGGATGTCCCGCAGGAGCGGTTCGTCAACGGCACCGTCCGCTTCCGGGTCGGCGAACGAAAGCACCTGCTCCAGCAGCGACTGGGCATCGCGCATGCTGCCCTGGGCCGCCCGGCTCAGGAGCGTCAACGCGCCGTCCGTGATGTTCAGCCCCTCCGCCTCCGCGATCTGCCGCAATCGCTCGTGGATGTCCTGAACCCCGATGCGGCGGAAGTCGAAGCGCTGGCAGCGCGACAGAATGGTCTCCGGAAGGCGGTGCACCTCGGTGGTGGCAAGGATGAACTTGGCGAAGGGCGGCGGCTCCTCCAGGGTCTTCAGGAGCGCGTTGAAGGCGTCCCTGGTGACCTGGTGCACCTCGTCGATGATGTACACCTTGAAGCGCGCCGCCGCCGGCTGGTAGCGCACGTTCTCGATGATCTGCCGGACCTCGTCGATGCCCCGGTTCGAGGCGCCGTCGATCTCGTAGACGTCAAGGGAACGCGCATCGGCGATCTCCCGGCAGCGCGGACACTCGTTGCACGGCGTCGGCGTGGGTCCGTGCACGCAGTTCAAGGCCTTGGCCAGGATGCGCGCGGCGCTGGTCTTGCCCACGCCGCGCACTCCGGTGAACAGGTAGCAATGGGCGATGCGCTCGGTCCGGATGGAGTTGGTGAGGACGCGCGCGATATGCTGCTGCCCGACCATGTCCGCAAGGCTCTGCGGACGCCACTTGCGCGCCAGGACAAGGTAGGACATGACCGTTAAGGACCGCTCCGGGTGCCCGCGGCAGGCTTTCGAGGCACCCTCAGAAAGTGACCGATCCGCCGCGTCTCCGCGACGGCACCCGCTCGCGCGGCGGGATGCTCATTGCCGACAGCCAGGCTCCCCCGTGGCACAGGGGCGGTCCGCTACCGCTGCTTCCTTCCGGACCTGACGGGGTTTGCGGGACCCACTTGCACGGGACCCGACTGCCAGCAATCAACATCCTGCCCGCGACGCATTTCAGGGGGCGGGGACCTGTGTTTAGCAGATTCTTTGGGCTACCATCAACTGGTGCCACACAGTCTCCGAAGCGCATGGTCCACACGGGAGGCGATCTCGGCGTCGCTCACAACCGAATTCCCTCTGCCTCGATGGCCTCCAGGAATGCGAAACCCTGGTGCCGGCGCAGGAACGCCTCGCCAGCTACCCCCAACCCACTGAGAGAGTCAAATCTCAGCTTATCACGGCCAGAGGCACGAGCGTAACTCGTCGGTAGAAGCCCGACCCTGGCTTAGCTGGGCCATTCCCTTGGCCGGGAGGCATCCCTTCCGGGTGATTCATAGGGGTGCCCAGTGCCAGTCAGGCTACTTGACAAGGCCAAATTTTTTATGGGACATTCAAATTCATCGTTGCCGCTCAACATCGAAAGAGGCCCGCATCAAGATGGAATACGTCGACGTCGCCAAAATGGCAGGTGCTTTCGCTATCCCGCTGGTTGCCGTGACCGCCCTTTTCTACCAGATCATGCTATACAGCCTGCGACCGTTGCGTGAGGACTTGAACGCAGTCAGGCAGGACCTGCACTCACTTCGCCAGGATGTGCATTCAATTGATGTTCGGTTGGCGAGGGTGGAGGAAGCCGTCAAAACTCGGGTTTAGGCGACCTCCGTGCGCAACTACCATCAGGGAAACAGGCGTGAGATTGTCTGGTTATGACTTACGGGTGGCGGAGAGGGAGGGATTCGAACCCCCGTTACCCGTAGGTAAACCTGATTTCGAGTCAGGCGCCTTCAACCGGACTCGGCCACCTCTCCGCGGTTGGGTCTTTAGCGTAGCATGCCGGTTGGCGGTTGGGAACTCGGTCCGCGGATAGACGGTGCCGTCACAGAGCGGCGCCCCCCACCTGCCTGCCCTCCTCGCCTGTTTGCCTCCCCACCTCATCGGTGCTAGTCCGTTGGGACGCTTCGCGGCGCATCTTCCACTGCCATGAAACACAGGGTCGTATACCTGCTCGGTCCCGAGCGTATCGAAGTGCGCGAAGAACCCGTGCCCGTGCCCGGCGCGGGAGAGTTGCTGGTGCGGATTCGGGCTGCAACCACGTGCGGGACGGACGTGAAGGTGTTCCGGCGGGGCGGGCATCCGCGGATGTTGCGGGTGCCGACACCGTTCGGGCACGAGTTCGCGGGGTCGGTGGAGGCGTTGGGTCCCGGCGTGTCCGATTACGAGCCGGGGGACCGGGTGGTGGTGGCCAACTCGGCGCCGTGCGGGGTCTGTACGTACTGTCAGGCGGGGCGGGAGAACCTTTGCCGCGACCTCGAATACCTGAACGGCGCGTTCGCGGAGTACATCCGGGTTCCCCGGCGGTTTGTCGAAGTCAGCACGTACCGTCTTGACACGGATGTTCCCTATGAGGTCGCCGCGCTGGTGGAGCCGGTGGCCTGCGTGATCCACGGGATCGACGCCTGTAGGCTGGACGACGGCGGCGACGTCCTGGTCCACGGCGCGGGTCCCATCGGTCTGCTGCTTACCGCGGTGCTGGCGGCCCTGGGCCACGGCGTGGTGGTTGCCGATCCCAACCCACAGCGCCTCGACGTAGCGCGAACCCTTGGAGCGCGGGACACGGTGGAGGTGGCCCGTGGCTGCGCCCAGCGAAGCCGTCTGCGACCCCGTTCACGGGACGGCGACGGGTTCGACTGTGCCATTGACGCCACCGGCATACCGGCGGTCTGGCAGGACGCGGTGGCCTGCGTGCGTCCCGGAGGCGTGGTCAACCTTTTCGGCGGGTGCGCGCCGGGGACCACGATTCCCCTGGATACGGCTTCGGTCCATTACAACGAGCTTACCGTCATGGGTTCGTATCATCATCGACCGGCCACGGTCGCGCGAGCCCTGGAGATGTTGGGCCGGAAGACGCTGGACCCGCGGCCCCTTCTGTCCGCCGAGGTGCCGCTCCGGGACCTGGAGAAGGCGTTGCGGTCGATGATGGCGCGGGAGGCGCTCAAGGTAGTCGTGCGGCCCTGACCCGAGGACGCTCCGGGCGCCAACGGGTTCCTTCGACTTCACTCAGATCTGCCTCGCGACCAGCGGGACGCACGGCCGCGAACCTGCCTCGACGCGACAAGCCGTCCGCTACAAGATGTCGCCGGTGTCACACCGCCCGCCGCCGCAGATACGCACTCAAGTAGTCCACCGCCGTCACCAGGATGTACAGTGCGATGAGCAGCGTCAGGAGCTGTTGCTCCAGGAAGAGGCTCAAGGCGATGTGGATGCGCTGGCCGAGGCCGCCGGCGCCGACGAAACCCAGCACGGCGGCCACGCGGATGTTCACTTCCCAACGGTACAGCGTGTAGGAGATGAACTGGGGCAGCACCTGCGGCAGGATGCCGTAGAACAGGATCTGGACCTTGCCGGCGCCGGTGGACTGCAGCGATTCGATGGGTTGCAGGTCCACGTCCTCCAATACCTCGGCGAAGAGCTTCCCGAGCACGCCGCCTGTGTGCACGCCAAGCGCCAGCACGCCCGGGAAAGGACCCAGCCCCACGAGGAAGACGAAGATCAGCGCCCACAGCATCTCCGGGATGGTGCGCAGGAAGTTCAGGACGGCCTTGGCCGCGAGGTACGGGACGCGTCGCAACAGGCCGAAGCGCCGCCGAGGCTCCATCTCGTAGAGCAGGCCCGAGTACACGAGATTGCGCGCGCCGAAAAAGGCCAGCGACAACGCGATGACCGCCGACAGGACCGTGCCGACGAGGGAGATGGCCAAGGTTTCCCAGGCGCCCACCACGGCTTCGGCCACCACTTTGGGAGAGAAGTCGGGCGGGAAGAGCCTCTTTACGTAGTCGGCGATGGCGCCCCCGCCGTCGGCGCTGAAGAGCAGGCCGAGGTCGATCTCCGACCCCTGGTAACTCCACACGAAGAGCGCCCCCAGCAGCGCGAGCATGACGTACGTGGACGCGCGTGTACGATCGCGCGCCCCGGCCCGGAGCGCCCGCACCTCGTCCATCGTGGCCGCCGTTTGATGCGCCGGCGTCACAGCAGTGACCTCACCTTCGCGCTCACGTAGTCGGCTCCCGCCACCAGGGCGAAGAGGATAAGCAGCAGGGTCGTGACCTCGTGGAAGTTGAACATGCGGATGGAGATCTGGATCTGCTGGCCGATGCCGCCGGCGCCGACAAGACCCAGGATGGCGGAAGTCCGCACGGCGCACTCCCAGCGGTACAACGTGTACGACGTGATGTTGGGCAGCACCTGCGGGAACCAGCCGTAGAAGAAGATCTGCAGCCGCCCGGCGCCCGTGGACTGGATGGCCTCCAGCGGCCGTTCGTTCACCGACTCGAAGATCTCGGAGTAGACCTTGCCGAGCATGCCGCCGTAGGCCACGCCGATGGCGAGCACGCCGGGGAACGGTCCCAGGCCCACGGCGCGGACGAACATGAAGGCCCAGACGAACTCCGGGATGCAGCGGAACAGGCTCAGCAGCGCCCGGGCCAGGCCGTAGAGGCAGACCTTGAGGCCGTGCCGCAGCCCGGCGTTGCGGAACTCGGTCTCGTGGAGGATGCCCTGAAAGCTGAAGGTGCTGGTGGCCAGCAGACCCAGGGGAAAGCCGATCACCACCGCGATCAGCGTTCCCATGACCGAGATCTGGATGGTCTCGATGGTCGGCCGGACCATGAGCTCGAGGAACTCCCAGGACAGTTCCGGCGGATACATGCCGGTGACGAACCGCCACAGGTGTTCCCGGCCCTCGGGCTCGAAGAAAATTCCCGGGTTGACCTCGGCCCGGCGCCAGCTATCCGCCAGGACGATCAGGAACAGCCCGCCGAAGACGTAGGGGAAGATGGAGCGGGACCCCGGCAATCGAGGCGTCAAGCTCATGGACACGGGACTATGCCGCGCCCCAGTGTGCCGGCTCGCCAACTTCCTGCTCGGCCTCCCGCACCCGGCCGGCGGCGCCGTTGACGGGAACGTGGCCGGAGTAAAGCTCGCGCAAAAGCTCCGGCGTGACCTGGGCCGCGGCCGTGTCGAAGAGCTTCACACCCTGTTTCATGCCCACGACCCTGGAAAAGTAGGACAGCGCCAGATCGGTGCTGTGCAGGTTCACCATCAGGGTCTTGCGGGTCTGGTCGCTGATGGTAATGAGCAGCCTGATGATGGACTCGGCCAGGGACGGGTCCACCGACGACACGGGCTCGTCCGCGAGGATGACTTCCGGGTCTTGCATCAGCACGCGGGCGATGGCCACGCGTTGCTGCTGCCCGCCGGACAACTCGTCCGTGCGGCTGAAGAGCTTCTCGGCGATGCCCACGTCGGCGAGTGCCTGGTGCACGGCCTCCAGATGGGAGGGGCGCACAAGGGACGCCAACGAACCCAGCAGGGACCACCTCCCCAGTCGTCCGGAGAGCACGTTGTGCACCACGCGCAGGCGCGGCACCAGGTTGTGCTGCTGGTAGATGGTGCCGATGCGGCGGCGCATCTCCCGGAGCCGCCGCCCGTACAGCTCGCGCACTTCCTCGCCGTCGATGCGCAGCCGGCCCGAGGTGGGACGGATGGTGCAGTTGAGCATGCGGAAGAGCGTGGTCTTCCCCGCCCCGCTGGGTCCGATGAGGGCCACCCGCTCTCCCTGGGCCACCGTCAGGTCGAACCCTTCCAGCGCCACCTGTTGGCGTCCGAACTCCTTGCGGACGCTCTCCAGGCGGTATTGGTGCGGCGCCGTCAATTCACCTTCAGCATGCCGGCCGCGATGGCCGCCTTCTTGATGCCGTCCCAATCCGAGTCCTTGGCGGGAATGAACTTGCGGGTGCGCTGCAGGTCCATGATCTCCTTGTCCGCGGGTTTGTCGTAGTCGAGCTTCAGGAGCGCTTGCTTGAACTTCTCGCGGATCTCCTCGGAAACGCCGCCCCGGGCGACCCACACGTAGTCGACGTACGGGGGCGTGGTCCAGAAGACGTGGACCTTGGCGGTGTCGATCTTCTTGTTGTCCACCAGCTTCTTCCACACCAGGAAGTTGAGGGCGCCGGCGTCCACCCGGTTCGCCGCGACCCATGCGGCGGTGGCGTCGTGCGCGCCACTGAAGCCGAATTTACCGAAGTCCCGCTCGGGCTCCACGCCGGCCGCCTTGAGGAAGTGGCGCGGCATCAGGTGCCCGGAGGTGGAGCTGACGCTGCCGAAGGCGAAGGTCTTGCCCTTGAGGTCCGCCAGGGTCTTGATCCCCGAATCCGTGCGCGTGACGAAGACGCTCTTGAAGCTCGCATCCTCCTCGCGCATGGCCAGCCGCGTGGCCCCCTGGGCGCGCTCCACCGCCTGGACCGAGGTGAAGCCGCCGTACCAGACGATGTCGAGGCGGTTCGCGGCCAGCCCTTCCACGGTAGCCGCGTAATCCACCACCGGGACGAACTTGACGGGCACGCCCACTTCCTTCTCGATGTAGTCGGTGAAGGGCTTGTACTTGCGCAACAGCTCCTGCGGATCCTCGTCCGGGATCGCGGAGAGGCGCAGCGTGTCGGCCGCCGCGCCGCCGACCAGAACGGAGAAAGTGAACAGAAGCAGGAACAGCAGCCGGGCCAGTTGTCGTGTCATGGTTGCCTCCAGTTGATGAAGTTCCCGAAAGTAAATATCGCCGGAAGCTATATGTCAAATAGACGTTAGCTATCCTGCATATCCTGCCATAGATGGGCGCGCGGCGCGCGGCTCAGGAACTGGGTAAAGGCGCGCGGCACGGGTGCCAGCGGACGGTCGCGGTGCGTCACCTGATAGAACGGGCGGGTCAGGTCGAGTCCCTGGACGCGCAATTCCTTGATGAGGCCGTACTGGACCTCCCGCCGGATGGCCGCGCGGGAAAGGATCGAGAAACCGAGCCCCTCCATGAGAGCTTCCTTGACCGCCGCCGTGCTGCCGAGCTCCATCCCCACCTTGAGGAGCTTCGCCGGATCCTGGCCGCGCTTGACCATGAACTGCAGGAACGAACGCAACGTCCCGGAGCCGGCCTCGCGGGCGATGAACGGGTGTTTGCCAAGGTCCCGAAGCGGCACCTGCTTCAAACCCGCCCAGGGGTGGTTCGCGGGCACCGCCACCACCATCTCGTCCTGCCAGCGCTTGTGGTAGCTCAGTCGGGCGTCATGGGTGCGGAAACCGGTGAAACCCAACTCCAGGGTACCGTCGAGGACCGCCGACACGATCATGGCCGAGTCGCCGATGCGGAGCATCGGGCGCACGTCCGGAAAGCGCGCCACGAAGGTGCCCAGCAGGCCGGGCAGGATATACTCGCCCGGCACGTTGCTGCCGCCCACTCGCAACTCCCCTTCCACCTTTCCCTGGATGCGGTCCAGCGCCGCCAGCGTCTGGTTCTTCAACTGCAGCACGGCGCCGGCCTTCTCGAACAGCAGCCGTCCGGCATCCGTCAACTCGAACTTGCCCCCGAAGCGCCGGAAGAGCCGCGAACCCAACTGCTGCTCCAGGGACTTCACGTGGGCGGTGACGGTGGGCTGGCGCAGGGAGAAATGTTCCGCCGCGAGCGAGAAGCTGTGCAGCTCCGCCACCCAGTAGAAGATCTCGAGCTTGCGCAGGTCCAGGTCTCTGGAGGCCTTGGTCATGGTCGTCCCTCGCTCGCATCCGGCCGCGTCACGGCGGCCGGGCCCGTTGCCATGGCGCGCCAACCCGGTTACGGTAGGGGGTCCCGGCCGGGTTGTGCGCGATTGCCCATGTCCGGTCCGTCTCGACCGCAAGGGCGCCGCATGGTTCGTTGCCGTCAACGCGCGACGACGAGCATGCACGGGAACACGGCAGGTCGCAAGGATGAAGCAGTCACCGCTCCACGACTTCCACCAGGGCAACGGCGCCGCCTTCGTTGAACGCAACGGGTGGACCCTGCCGGCTCATTTCGGCGACTCCGCCACCGAGTACGACGCCGTACGCACCGGCGCGGGCTGGGTTGACCTTGCGGACCGCGCCGCCCTCGAAGTGACCGGACCCGACAGCATGGAGTGGCTCCAGGGGATGCTGTCCAACGACGTCCAGCGCCTGAGCGCCGGCACTGGCGTGCCCGCGGCGGTGTTGAACATCCAGGGGAAGATCCTAGCGGACGTATGCGTGCTGCGCACGGAGAACGCGTTCCTGATGATTCTGGACGAACCCTTGGCGCCGGGCGTGGTGGAGCACCTGAACCGCTACCTGATCGCGGACGAGGTGGAGATCGCCGACCTGTCCGGGGAGTTCTCCGTGGCGTCCATCCAGGGGCCGCGGGCGGCCGGCGCCCTGGCGGACGTGCTGGGCCTCGACGCGCCACCGGCGGCGAAGCTCTCACATGCCCAAGTCGAGCGCGCCGGCGGACGCCTGCGCGTCCTCCGCACATCCCACACCGGCGAGCCCGGGTTCGACCTCATCGTGCCGGAAGACCTTCTCCAGGGCATGGTCGAGGCGCCGGCGTCCCGCGCGATTCCGTGGATCGGCCTCGACGCCCAGGAGACCCTGCGCATCGAGGCCGGCATTCCCCGTTACGGCATCGACATGGACGCGGACACCCTGCTGCTCGAGACCTGCCTGGAAAACGCCGTCAGCTTCACCAAGGGCTGCTACCTCGGGCAGGAAACCGTGGAGCGCATCCACTCCCGCGGCCACGTGAACCGCAAGCTGACGGGCTTCAAGATAGAGCGCGCCCAAGTGCCGGACGCCGGGGACTCCGTCCTCGACGGCGACCGTACCATCGGCCGCCTCACCAGCGCCGTCGCCTCACCCCGGTTCGGCTGCCCCATCGCCCTCGGCTACCTGCACCGGGACTACCTCGAGCCGGGCACCGTCGTCGCCGTCCAGCACGACGGACGGACCGTCCGGGCCACGGTGCAAGCCCTGCCCTTTTGAACCGGCACTCCATGGCCTGCCGACGCCGAGCGGCGCCGGAGCCATGAGCGTCTCAAACCCCGTCCCGGACGGGTGTCCATCCGCCGTGTCCGGGACGTCCTCATACGCAGCAAAAAGGGCGGCGCGCATGCGCCGCCCTTTTCGGTCTTGCAAGGTCCTGCCCGACGAACCGCGGCTACAGCTTGTCGAGCTCGGCGAACAGGTCCTTGTTCTCGGGAATGCCGCTCTCGTAGAGCTTGGCGTAACGCACGGTTCCCTCTTTGTCGATGATGAAAACCGCCCGCTTGGGAAAGCCCTGGGGGCGCAGGCAGTCGTACTGCTCGCACACCTCCCCGTGGGGCCAGAAATCGGAGAGCATCGGGAAGCTGATGCCGCCCATTTTCTCCGCGAACGCCTGGTGGGCGAAAACCGAATCCACGCTTACGCTCAGCACCTGAGCGTCTTTGGCCTCGAAGCTGCTCTTGTCAGCCTCGAAGTTGCTCAACTCCCTCTGTCAGCCGCCGGTGAAATCCAGCGGATAGAACGCCAGCACGACGTTCTTCTTGCCCGCGTAGTCGCTCAGGGACACCTTTTCGTCCCGGGACACCGGCAGGCTGAAGGCGGGGGCCTTCTCCCCTACACTTGGCATCGCCATCCAACGGTCTCCTTTCCGATGATGTGTTGATGGCGGCTTAACACATTTGTTCCGGCCAATAAAGACGGCCGAAGTCCTTGAGGGCTTCGACCGTGCTGTGGAAGCCGAGATCGTCCCAGGGAATGCGCGCGGGCGCGAAGACTCCGGCCTCGGTGCTTTCGTCGCCCGCGGCGAGGGTGCCGCCGACGACGTCCGCCACGTACACGACGATGACGTTGGGATTCCCGGAGTAGGAATAGACCCCCAGGAGCGACCGGGTCACCACCTCCAGGCGACTCTCCTCCAGGGTCTCGCGCACGGCCGCGTCGGCGGTGCTTTCACCGCGGTCCACGTAGCCCCCGGGAAAGACCCACTTGCCCATGGCGGGCTCGATGCCGCGGCGCAGCAGCACGACACCGCCGTCGAGCACACAGACGGCGCCGGCCACGACCTTGGGGTCCTGGTAGAAGATGAAGGAGCACCGGTCGCACACGAGCCGCTCGGGCTCGTTCTCCTTGAGGGAGCGCGGGGACAAGGTTCCGGCGCAGCGCGGGCAGAAACGGTAGCGGGCGCCACCGTGGTGGTGTCCGTGGTGGTGGTCGTGCTTCGCCATGGTTCACTCTTCCGGTTTCAGGCGGTTTTCGTTCATCCGCTCAACCCGCCTTCCGCTTCCCTCTTCGCGGCGCCGCCGTTTCCGGCGTCGCCAGCCCAACGGCCCGCCTGAGGCGCGCCTCCTCCTCGGCCGTGAGCGGCCTCATATCGCCGCTCTCCAGAGTACCGAGGGCAATGGGGCCGAAGCGGACGCGCACGAGCCGCTCCACGGTGTGGCCCACCGTCTCCACCATCCGGCGGATCTCCCGGTTGCGTCCCTCGCGCAGCTCGACCCGAAGCCATACCTTCTGCTTGAGGCGCCGCGCAACGCTCACGGCCGCGGGCGCCGTCATGCCGTCGTCCAACCGTACCCCGTTGCGCAGCCTTTCCAGTTGCGCTTCCGACGGCATGCCGCTCAGCTTTACCTCGTAGGTCTTGGGCACGCCGTAGCGCGGGTGGGTCAGGCGGTGGGCCAGATCACCGTCGTTGGTGAGCAGGAGCAGCCCCGAAGTGGCGAAGTCCAGCCGGCCCGCGGGAACGACGCCCGGACTGTAACCCGCGAGGCGCAGGTAATCGGCCACCGCGGGGCGCCCCTCGGTGTCGCGCATGGTGGTGATCACGCCGGCCGGCTTGTGGAACGCGAGACAAACGCGGGCCGGAGCGGGCCGCAGCATTCGCCCGTTCACCCGAATGTTGTCGCGCGCGGCGTCCGCCTTGGTGCCGAGTTCCCGCACCCGCTCCCCGTTCACCGTCACGCGGCCTTCGAGAATCCACTGTTCCGCCTGACGCCGGGACGCCAGTCCGGCGTGGGCGATGATCCGTTGGAGGCGTTCCACGCGCTCACTCCCGCGTGGGATCCCCGGGGCCGCCATCTTCGGCGTCGCCTCCGGACTCTCCGGCGGCCACGTCCGTGGCGTCTTCCCCGGCGTCTTCCTCGGTGTCCTTCGCCGTGTTGGCGGAAGTCCCGGCGATCCCGTCGGCTTCCACCGCATCGCCGTCGGGCTGGCTCTCCGCGGAGTCGGCATCGCGCAGCGCCTGGGTCATTTCCTCCATCTCCTCCAGGGTCGGAAGGCTCGCCAGGTCCTTCAGGTTGAAGGCTTCCAGGAATTCGCGGGTGGTGCCGTAGAGAAACGGCTTCCCGGCCACGTCCTTGCGCGCCACGATACGGACCATGCGGCGCTCGAGGAGCGTGGACACGACGCCGTCGACGTTGACGCCGCGGATCTCCTCGATCTCCGCGCGGGTGACGGGCTGCCGGTAAGCGATGATGGCCAGCGTCTCCAGGTTGGCCCGGCTCATGCGCGCGGGCTTGACCGCAGTGAGCCGGCGCACGAATTCCGCGTGCTCGCCGGCGGTGCGCAACTGGTAGCCGTTGGCGACCTCCGCCAGGCGCAGGCCCCGGCCCGCGTGCTCGTATTCGTGGCGCAAGGCTTCGAGCGCATCGACGATCTCCTTGCGCGGCACCTCACCCAGGGCGCCCTGCAGCCGCTCCGCGGACACGGGTCCGTCCGCGGCGAAAAGCAGACTCTCGATGACCGCTCTCAGTCGATCACTCTCCATACTCATCCCCTCCGCCCCGCGCGTCCGCCTCCAGGGCCGCGCTGGCCTCCGACAGGGACAGCATGGGCTCCATCACGATGGGGCCGAGGCGCTCCTCCTGCACCGCGTGCACGGCGCGGATGCGGATGAGCTCCAATAGCGCCAGAAAAGTCACCACCACATCCATGCGTGACCGCGCCGTGTCGAACAGCTCGTGAAACCGCACCGACGGCCGGGCGTGCAGGGTGTCGAGGATATGGGTCATGCGCTCGCGCACGGACGCCGTTTCCTGCACCACCGTGTGCACCGACGGTCCCGGGAAGCGTTCCAGCACCTGTTGCAGCGCGGATACCAGATCGAACACCGAAAGCTGCTCGAAACCGACTTCCCTGACCGGGGCGGACCGCCCCTGGCGCGCGAACACGTCGCGGTTCAGAATCTCGCGGTCCTCGAGTTCGCGCGCCGCGTTCTTGAAGCGCTCGTACTCCAGCAGACGGCGCACCAGCGCCTCGCGGCTGTCGAGGCCGTCGTCATCGTCGTCGTCGCCTTCCTCCTCCTCCGGCGGGAGCAGGGTCCTGGACTTGATGTGGAGGAGCGTGGCCGCCATCACCAGGTACTCCCCGGACAAGTCGAGGTTGAGACCCTGCATCAGCTCCAGGGCGGCAAGATACTGCTCGGTGATGGACGCGATGGGGACGTCGACGATGCTGATCTCGTTCTTCCGGATGAGGTGGAGCAGCAGGTCCAACGGGCCTTCGTAAATCTTCAGTTGGACGTGTACCGCCATGGTGGGGGCAACTTTCCTGTCTGGTCGCTCGCGCGCACCCCGCGACGGGTCCGTACGGCACCCCCTGCCGGGTGCCCGATCCTCAGAGCGTCAATACCGAGCGCACCTCGCTCATGGTCGCGGCCGCCTGTTCGCCGGCCACCCGGTTGCCTTCTACGATCACGTCGCGGATGTCGTCCGGGTGCTTTTCGTACTCGGCCTTCTTCTCCCGGAAAGGGGCGAGGTCGTCGACCACGTGACGGATCATCACCTTCTTGCAGTCCAGGCAGCCGATGCCGGCGCTGCGGCATCCCTCCGATACCTCCCGGATCTCTTCCGGGGTGCAGTAGATCTTGTGCAGGTTGAACGCCGGACACTTCTCCGGTTCGCCCGGATCGGTGCGCCGGGCCCTCGCCGTGTCGGTCACCATGCGGCTGAGCTTGCGGTCGATGGTCTCCGGCGGATCCGACAGCAGCACCGAGTTGCCGTAGCTCTTGCTCATCTTGCGCCCGTCGAGACCCGGCAGGCGCTGGTTTTCCGTCAACAGCACCTCGGGCTCGGGAAAGACCGGACCGTAGAAGCCGTTGAAACGCCGCACGATTTCCCGCGTGAGTTCCACGTGGGGGGCCTGATCCACGCCGACGGGCACCCGGTGCGCCTTGTACATGATGATGTCGGCGGCCTGAAGCACGGGATAGCCGAGGAAACCGTAGGTGGACAGGTCGCGTTCGCTCAACTCGCGCATCTGTTCCTTGTAGGTAGGGTTGCGCTCGAGCCACGACACCGGCGTCAGCATGGACAGGAGCAGGTGCAGTTCGGCGTGTTCCTTGATGTCCGACTGGCGGAAGATGGTGCACTTGGCGGGATCGAGGCCGACGCTCAACCATTCCGTGACCATGGCCTCGGTGCCTTCCCGAAGGCCGTCCGGGGACTGGTAGTCGGTGGTCAGGGCGTGCCAGTCCGCGACGAAAAAGAAGCAGCGATAGCCCTCCTGCAGCCCGGCCCAGTTGTGCAGGGCGCCGTGGAGATGGCCCAGATGAAGCAGTCCGGTGGGGCGCGCCCCGCTTACGATGGTTTGCATGGACTCAGCTTACACCACTCCGACGATGACGGCCAGAAACCAGATCACGAAGTCCATGATCGGCACCAGCGTATAGGTCAGCGCCCCGGTCATCAGCAACGCGACCACGATGATGAGCCCGAAAGGCTCGATGCGTGCCACCTGCGAGGCCTGGGGCTCCGGCAGAAGGCCCACCAGGACGCGGCCCCCGTCCAATGGCGGCACGGGCATGACGTTGAACACCGCCAGCATCACGTTGATGCGGACACTGGTGAGGCCCATGTACCAGAGATAGGAGGACACCGTGCCGGTGGCGGCGCTGCCGGTCATGAGGATGACCTTCACCAGTATGAGACTCAGCAGCGCCAGGATGATATTGGCCCCCGGCCCGGCCAGGGCCACGCGGACCATGTCCCGGCGCGGATCCCGGAGGTTGTCGAAATTCACCGGCACCGGCTTGGCGTAGCCGAACACCGGCCCTCCCGCCCAGATGAGCAGCGCGGGCAGCAGCACCGTGCCGACGATGTCGATGTGGGAGATGGGATTGAGCGTCAGCCGTCCCATGATGGCAGCCGTGGGGTCTCCCAGGCGGTAGGCCACCCAGCCGTGCGCCACCTCGTGAAAGACGATGGCGACCAGCACGGGGAATGCCCACACCGAGAGCTGCCACAGGAAGTCTTGGGACATCGGACATTTCTAAGGGACGGACCGCCAAAACACAACGAATCCCCGTCAATTCTCGTTGTCCGGGGTCTCGCGCGGGTGAAAGCGCCGGTGCACCTGCTTGACGCGGCCGCGGCTCACGTGAGTGTAGATCTGGGTGGTGGTGATGTCCGAATGGCCCAGCATGGACTGCACCGCTCGCAGGTCCGCTCCGCCCTCCAGGAGGTGCGTGGCGAAGGAGTGGCGCAGGGTGTGAGGGGTCACCCGGTGCTGCAGGCCCGCGCGCAAGGCGTAACCCCGCAAGAGCTTCCAGAACCCCTGCCGCGTGAGCGGCTTGCCCGAACGCGAGAGGAACACGTAGTCGCTGTAGCGGCCGCGCAGGAAATACGGGCGCACGTCGCGCAGGTAGCGCTGGAGGCACTCGCGCGCGAAGCGGCCGAAAGGAACCAGCCGCACCTTGGCGCCCTTCCCCTTGACGGTCAGGTAGCTGCCGTCCAGGTTGACCTGCGGCAACGCCAGGGACACCAGCTCCGAAACGCGCAGCCCGCTGCCGTAGAGCAGCTCGAGCATGGCGCGGTCCCGCGCCCCCAGGGGCTTCGCCTCGTCGGGCTGTTCCAGGAGGGCACGCATGTCCTCCGCCCCCAGGGTCCCGGGCAGGCGCCCGCCGCCGCCGCGGGACGAGAAGTCCGGCACCGGATCGGCGGTGATGACCTCTTCCTTCATCAGGAAACGGAAGAAGCGCCGCATGCTGCCCAGGAGCCGCGCCACGGACAACTCGCTCAGGCCGGAGCCGCGCACCTCGGCGATGTAGGCGCGCAGGTCCCACGCGGTGGCGCCGCCCCAGTCGGCCACGTCCCGTTTCGCGAGAAAGTCCGCCAGCCGGTTCAGGTCGCGGCTGTACGCCTCCAGGGTGTTGGCCGACAGACCCCGCTCCACCGCGGCCATCTCCAGGTACTGGTCCACGTGCCGTGTCAGCTCATCCGCCATGCCGCGGCTCCAGCTCCCGGTGGAGCGCCTCGCGCAGGCCCCGCAGCCGTCCCTCGTCCAGGACCTTGCGGCCGTGCCCGTCCGCCACGTAGAAGACGTCGGCCACGCGGTCGACGTCGGTGGAGATCTTGGCCAGATGGACGGCGAACTCCAGCCTGGAAAGCCGGTAGGTCATGGTGAAGAGCACGCCCGGGCGGTCCTCCGTGTAGACCTCGATGATGGTGAAGTCGTCGGAGGCCTCGTTGTCCCAGCGCACGTGCGTGGACGCCTTGACCACCGGGCGTAGCGACAGGGAACGGCGCGAACGGGCCACCAGCTCGACGACGTCTGTTTCGCCGCGCAGCACCCGCCGCAGGATCGACTCCATGCGCGACCACTTGTCCGGGTCCATGACCACCTGGGCCTGTCCCTGGTGCGAGATGCGGAACACGTCGAGGATGAGCCCGTCGCGGCGCGTGTTGATGCGGGCGCTCAGCACGTTCAGCTCCATCGCGGCGAACACGCCCGCGATGGACGCGAAGAGTCCGGCCTGGTCGCGCGCACAGATGGCCACCTCGCTGTGCCCGTGCTCGGGATGATGGCGCACCTCGGCGAGAAACGGCTCGCCGCCGAGGCGCCGCAGGAGCCGGTAGTGGGACGGCATGGCCTCCTCGGGGGTGGTGAGGAAATAGCGCCGGGGCATGGCGTCGATGAACTCCCGCCGGACTTCCTCCTCGGGACCGTCCGCCACGAGCTGCGCGAGCAGCCGGTCCTGGATGCGTTGCACCTTGAGATCGCGGTCGGGCGCCGGCGACTCGCCCTTCTCGCGCTCCTCCAGCACGTGCAGCGTCCGGTTGAAGAGCTGATCGAGCAGGGACCCCTTCCAGTTGTTCCACACCTCCGGTCCCACCGCCCTCATGTCCGAATACGTGAGCAGATAGAGCGCCTTGAGGTTTTCCGCCCCGCCCACGGTGTCGGCCAGGTCCGTCACGGTCTTCTCGTCCTCGATGTCGCGGCGGAAAGCCGTGCCGGTCAGCGACAGGTGGTGGAGCACCAGGAACGACAGCAGCTCCTGCTCATCCTCGTTGAGGCCCATGCGTTCGGCGACCGCCAGGGCCATCACCCGGCCCCGCTCCGAGTGGTTGCCCCCCTGGCCCTTGCCGATGTCGTGGAACAGTATCCCCAGGATCACGACCTCCGGCCGCTCCACCTCCCGCGCGAGTTGCGAAAGGCGCGGCAGCGAATCCTCGAACTCCCCCGAGCGCAGCCGCTCGAACTCCTTCACCGCGCGCATGAGGTGCTGGTCCACCGTGTAGATGTGATAGAGGTCGTGCAACGCCATGCAGCGCACGCGTCCGAACTCCGGGATCAGGGCGTCGAGCACGCCGGTGCGGTGCATCTCCAGCAGCGTCTCGTAGATCCAGTCGTTGGCCCGGAGGATGTCGAGGAAACGCCGGTTGGCCTTGCGGGACGACGTCAGCGCGGCGTCCACGGCTTCGTTCTGGGCGCGTATCAGCGCGCGCGAATCCTGCCCGAGGTTGAGCCGATGGCGCTGCAGGTCCGCGAAAAGCTCCAGCAGTTCCTCCGGCCCGCTCTGGCCGTTGCCGGGCGCCAGCGCCAGCGTGCGGCCGGTGATGCGCACCCCGGAACGCAGCTCCCGGCCGGCACGGGCGTGGGGGCGTTGCGCGGGATCGTGATCCACCGCCCGGTGGATCACGAGCGACGACAGCCGGCTCACGTCCTCGGCGTGGCGATAGTAGCTGCGCATGAACGTCTCCACCTCGCTCAACCGTGCCTCCTCGGTAAAGCCGAGCCCGCGGGCGGCCTGTTCCTGGGTCTCGAAGGTGAGCCGGTCCTGTTGCCGTCCCGCCAGGAAATGCAGCTCGTTGCGCGTGCGCCAGAGGAAGTCCCGGGCGCCCTCCAGGGCCGCCGTGTCGCGGTCGTCCAGCAGACCGGCCTTGGGCAGGTCCTCGACGCGCGCGGCGCCGCACTTGGCGCGGGCCACCCACAGGGCGCCGTGGATGTCCCGCAACCCACCCTGGCCCTCCTTGACGTCCGGCTCCAGCAGGAACACCGACTCACCGTACTGCTGGTGGCGCCGGTGGTGCTCGGCCATCTTCTGCCGCACGAAGCTCTCACCCGAGGCGCCGGCAAGCTGCCGCGACACCTCCCGCTCCAGCTCCCGCATCAGACGGATGTCGCCGCGGACGTAACGCGCGTCCACCAGCGCCGTCCGGATCATGTCGTCGCCGCGGGCGCGGCGCGCGCATTCCGCCACCGTGCGGGCGGCGTGGCCCACGGTGAGCCCGGCGTCCCACAGGGAGTAGAGGATGCGCTCGGTGACGAACTTGACGTAGCCGGCGGCGCGCCAGCCGTACAGGAACAGGATGTCGATGTCCGAACAGGGGTTCAACTCGTCCCTGCCGTAGCCCCCCTGCGCCACCACCGCGCACCGGCCGCGGAGCGCCGGCAGGCGCGTGCCGTAGTCCCGTTCCGCAATCTCGAACAACCGGCCCAGGAGGCCATCCATCATGGCACCGCGCGCGCGCACCACCTCGGCCCCGGAAGCACCCGCCCGGTGCGCGGCCAGCAGCAGTTGCCGTCCCCGGTCCATGTAGGCGCGCACACCCTTGCCCGTCTCTTCTCCTTCGACGTGTTCGTCCAGGAGCCGGCGCCAGGGGAACACCCGGCCCTCCTCCTCCATGCGCGCGGAGCGCGCGGCGCCCTCTCGTTCCGGCGGCGATGGCAACGTCACAGGTCCTCCCTCTTGCGCAGTCCGTCGGCGTAGGTCCGGATGCCACGGGCCAGGCCGTCGACGATGGCTCTGCGCATCTCCGGGCGTCGCAGCTCCCGCGCCTCGCGGCGGTTGCTCACGAAGAACAGTTCCGCCAACGCCGCGGGCATGCGCGCTCCCACCAGCACGTAGAAGAGACCCTTTTTGACGCCCAGGTCCTTGGCGCGCGGATAGCGCGACCGGGTCTTCTTCACCAGCGAGGATTGCAGATGGCTCGCCAGGCTGATGGAATCCGGCAGGTACACGTTGAGCTTGAGGTCGCTCAGCACGATCTGCAGGTCCGTGAGGTTGCGGCGCGCGGTGCCGTTTTCCCGCGCCGCCAGCTTCAGCGTGGCTTCGTCGGTGGTCTTGTCCAGGTAGTAGGTCTCGAGCCCGCCGGCGCGCCGGTTGAGGCTGGCGTTGGAGTGGATCGAGAGGAACAGGTCCGCCCGCTCGCGGTTGGCCATGGCCGTGCGTGCCTTGAGGGGCACGAACACGTCCCGGTTCCGGGTCAACACGACGTCCACCCCCAACTCCTTCCGCAGCCGCGGGGCCAGGCTCCGGGCCACCCGCAGCACCACGTCCTTCTCCCGAAGGCCGCCGGCCCCCACGGCGCCCGGGTCCTTGCCGCCATGGCCCGGATCCAGAACGATCTTCCGCACCGCCAGATGGCGGCGTCCGGCCCCGCCCGCGCGGCGTTCCACGTCGACGACGATCCGGTGCGGGTTGGCCATGAGCACCGCGTCGTGGCTGCCGGGATGCTTCAGGTCCAGGACCGCGCGCACCACACCGGGCTTGAACTGATTGAGCCGCACCCGGCGCACCAACCGATCGCCGATGTCGACCCGGGGCGGCCGCACGGCCAGGCGGGCGCCGGAAATGTCCAGGTAGATGCGCGGCGGAAGCCCCTTGGCGGGCGACGCTGCCAGCGTGTGGATGGTGTACTTGGCCGGGCGGGTCACGTCGAGAATGACACGGGTGTAATTGAGCCCGGAAAGGTGGCGCACACCCGTGAGACGCGCGCTCGACGCCGCCGCGTCGGACGCGACCACCGAGACAATGATGCCGAACATGACCAGCAAGGAGAGCAAACGCGCCAATCAGCCTTCCCCTCTTGCCTCCGTCACGAGCCCTTCCAACAGGTTCAGCGCCTCCAGCGGCGTGAGGCCGTTCACGTCGATGGCCCGGAGCTTCTCCCGCAGCCGCCCGTCACGATTGCGCGGTTCATACAACGAGAGCTGAACGCCCTCCGTGGCGGGCTCGGCGCCCGCGAGGCGCGGCTGCCCCCAGGCATTCAGCTCCTCGCCTTCGAGATTCTTGAGGATCTCCTTGGCACGGGCGATGAGGGAACCAGGCAGCCCCGCCAGACCGGCCACCTGGATGCCGTAGCTGCGGCTCGCCGGGCCTTCCTTCAGGGTGCGGAGGAAGATCACCTCGCCCTGCCATTCCTTGACCGCGAAGTTGAAGTTCCTCACGCGCTCCCGTGTCCGCGCCAGGCCCGTCAACTCGTGATAGTGCGTGGCGAAAAGCGTGCGCGGGCGGTGCGGCGACTCGTGCAGGAACTCGGCCAGCGACCAGGCGATGGAGATGCCGTCGAAAGTGCTGGTGCCGCGCCCCACCTCGTCCAGCAGGATCAGGCTCCGGGGGGTGGCCAGGCGCAGGATGCGCGCGGTCTCCTTCATCTCCACCATGAACGTGGACTCACCCGACGCCAGCGCATCGGTGGCGCCGAAACGGGTGAAGAGGCGGTCCACGAGGCCCACCCGGGCCGCGTCCGCGGGCACGAAGCTGCCCATCTGCGCCAGGATCACCACCAGCGCCACCTGTCGCATGTAGGTGGACTTGCCGGCCATGTTGGGGCCGGTGAGGAGCTTGATCTGGGTGCCCTCGGCGTCCATCTCGCAGTCGTTGGGGACGAAGCCGCCGCGCCCCAGCACCGCCTCCACCACCGGATGGCGCGCCGCGCGCAGGGACAGCGCGAGGCTCGAATCCACCCGCGGGCGCACGAAATGCCGGCTCACGGCGGTCTCTGCCAGGGCCGCCAGCGTATCGAGTCGCGCCAGCGCCAAGCTCGTCTCCCTGAGGACGGTGTAGTGCGCGGCGATGCGATCGAGGAGGTCCTGGAGGATACGCGCCTCGATCTTGAGGATCTCCTCGTCGGACCCCAGCACCCGGGCCTCGTAGTCCTTGAGCTCCGGCGTGATGAAGCGCTCGCCGTTGGTCAGGGTCTGCTTGCGGATGTAGTTGTCGGGCACGTGCGCCAGGTTGGCGTTGGTGACTTCGATGTAGTAGCCGAACACCTTGTTGTAGCGCACCTTGAGGGACTGGATGCCGGTACGCCGGCGTTCCTGGTGTTGCAGCTCGGAAATCCACCCCTTGGCGTTGCCGCGAATGGCGGCGAGGGAGTCCAGCTCGGCGTCGAATCCGGGACGCACGTAACCGCCGCTCCGTGCCGCCGCCGGCGGCTCGTCCACCAGCGCCCGCTGCACCAGGTCCACCACCTCCGGCGCGGAGTGAAGTTCCGCCCGGAGCGCCGCCAGCAACTCGCTGGCGCATCCCTGGAGCGGATCGCGCACGCTGTCCAGAGCGCGCAACGTGTCCTTGACGGCCGCGAGGTCCCGCGGCCCGGCCGTGCGCGCGGCGACGCGGCCGGAAAGGCGCTCCAGGTCCTGGACGTCGCCCAGCGCGTCGCGCAGGCGCCGCCGCCCATCGGGATCTTCCACCAACTCCTCCACCGCGTCCTGACGGTGCCGGATGCCGCGCTCGTCGAGCAACGGGTACAGGATCCACTTGCGCAGCTCGCGCGCCCCCATGGCCGTGCGCGCGGGCTCCAGCACGCCCAGCAGCGCGCCCCGGCGGCTCCCGTCAAGGCTCCGCAACAGCTCCAGGTTGGCTTGGGCATGCTCGTCGAGCATGAGGAAATGCGCGGCGCGGTAAGGCTCCAGCACGGTGAGCACCGGCACGCAGCCGGGCGAGCGGTCCTCCAGGTAGGCCCGGAGCGCGGCGGCGGCGCGCACGCCCAGGGGCCACTCGTCGGACGGACCGCCGTGCAGGCCGGCGCCCTCCAGCCGGCGCACGGCGGCGGCGCCGAACCACTCGTCCGGCCCCGGCGTGCAGTGCACCTCGGCGTAGTCCTCGCGCAGGCGCCGGTGCGCATCGGACTCGGTTTCCGGGATCAGCAGCTCGCGCGGCTGAATGCGCCCGAGCTCGTTGGCGAGGGTGGCGTAGCCGGTCATTTGCGTGAAACGGAACTCGCCGGTGGTGATGTCGGCAAAGGCCAGGCCGTACTCGTCGCGGGACGCCGTCACCGCCACCAGGTAGTTGTTGACCCCGGCGTCGAGTCCCTCGCCCTCCGTGAGGGTGCCGGGGCTGATGACCTTGAT
>JAJEAI010000201.1 GCA_022824205.1 Candidatus Binatia bacterium | reverse complement strand
TCAAGTCCGGGATGACGCTTAGGGCGTCCGGGATGACGCTTAGGGCGTCCGGGATGACACTTAGGGCGTCCGGGATGACACTTAGGGCGTCCGGGATGACGCTTAGGGCGTCCGGGATGACGCCGAGGCGGGTCCGATCTTCTGCCCGCTCAAAGTCGGCTCATACAGCATCTGTATCACCACCCCGTCCGGGTCCGCGCAGTAGAACGAGGCGCTGCCGTCCCGGTGCCGCTTGAAGGGCTTGATGATGGTGACGTCTCTGGCGCGGAACTCGGCTTCCAGTTCCTGGACGCGGTCGACGTCGGAAACGATGAAGCCCAGGTGGTCGAGGGTGGAGGTGGCGGCGTTGGGTGCGCGACCGTCGGGGGTTTCGTGGAGGGCGAGGTTGTCGGGGCCGGAGCTGAGGTAGGCGTTCCTGGGGTCGGGTTGCCACACGACCTCCATGCCGAGGATGTCCTGGTAGAAGGCTTTGGAGCGCTCGACATCCTTGACGTTGAGGGCGATGTGGCGCATTCCCATGAGGCCGCTGAGCGCCTTGGGCATGGTTTCGTCCTTGCTGGGGTTGGTACGAGGCCGGCGCGTGGCCGGCCTCGCTTGTGGAACAGGGTTGGACGGCGCCTTAGCCGCCGAGGGCGTCCTGGATGGCGCGAGCGGTGTTGAGCCGGGCCAGGTGGGCGCGGAACTCGCCGGACGCATGGATGTCGTCCAGGGCGTCGACGCCGTCGGCCACCCCGGCCGCGGCCGCGGTGATGTTGTCGGCGGTCAGCGCCTTGCCCCGGAGTTGGTCCTCCACTGCTGTGGCCCGGAAGGGCGTGCCGGCAAGGCCGGTGACGCCGATGCCGACGTCGGTGCAGGTGTCGCCGTCGGCCTGGAGGCACACCGCGATGCCGACGATGGCGAAACCCGAGGCCTTCTGCTTGACCTTGCGATAGGCGGCGCGGGTGCCGGCGGCGGGCACGGCCACGCTCAAGCCCGTCAGGATCTCGGAAGCCTCGATGGCGGTGGTCAGGGGACCGAGGAAGAAATCCCCGGCGGCCATCGAGCGCGCGCCGCCGCTGCTGGTCAACGTCAGTTCCGCGCCCATGGCCAGCAGCGCCGCGGGCCAGTCCGCGGCCGGGTCGCCGTGGACCACGCTGCCGCCGATGGTGCCGCGGTTGCGCACCTGGGGGTCGCCGATGCTGCCCGCCACCCTTGCCAGCAGGGCGCAGTTGTCCTTCACCTCGCTGGAGGTCTCCACCTGGTGGTGGGTCACCAGGGCGCCGATGCGGAGCGTGCCGCCGTCCACCTGTATCCGGCGCAGGGAGTCCAGCCGCTTGAGGTCGATGACCACCCCGGGCTGGGCCAGCCTGAGCTTCATCATCGGCAGCAGGCTGTGTCCGCCGGCCATCACCTTGCCGTTGTCGCCGGCTTCCGCCAAGCTGGCGGCCGCGGCCTCGAGGCTGTCCGGAACGATGTAATCGAAGGCTGCTGGTATCATGATCGGCTCTCGCTATCTTCTCGTTTCGGAGTGGATTACTTGTTGCCGCCCTGGCACAGGCGCCAGATCTTCTCGGGCTTGAGCGGCAGGTCGATGTGCTTGACGCCGAACGGCGCCAGCGCGTCCACCACCGCGTTGACGATGGAGGGCGTGGAGCCGATGGTGCCGGCCTCGCCGACGCCCTTGACCCCCATGGGGTTCACCGGCGACGGGGTCTCCGTGCGGTCGAACTCCAGTTGCGGCAGGTCCTCGGCCCGGGCCACGGCGTAGTCCATGAGGCTGCCGGTGACGAGTTGGCCGTCCTCGTCATAGACCACCTCTTCCAGGAGCGCCTGTCCCAGCCCCTGGGCGATGCCGCCCTGCACCTGGCCGTCCACGATCATCGGGTTGATGACCTTGCCGCAGTCGTCCACCGCCACGTACTTCTTGATCTCGATCTCGCCGCTCTGGGTGTCCACTTCCACCACGCAGATGTGCGTGCCGAAAGGGAACGTGAAGTTCGACGGCTCGAACACCGAAGTGGCCTGGAGTCCCGGCTCCATGCCGGCGGGCAGCTTGGTGGCCACGTGCGCCTGCAGCGCGACCTCCTGGATGGTGATGCCCTTGTCGGGCACGCCCTTGACCGTGAACTTGCCGTCCTCGAACTCCAGGTCGTCGGTGCTGCACTCCAGCACGTTGGCGGCGATGGCCTCGGCTTTCTCGCGGACCTGCTGCGTCGCCATGTACACCGCGGTGCCGCCCACGGAGATGCCGCGGCTGCCGAAGGTGCCGATGCCGTTGGGCACCACCGCCGTGTCGCCGTGCAGCACGGCCACGTCCTCGATGGGGACGCCGAGGTCGTCGGAGACGATCTGCGCGAAGGTGGTCTCCTCGCCCTGGCCGTGGGGCGAGACGCCCGTCAGCACGGTGGCCTTGCCGGTGAAGTCCATGCGCACGGTGCCGCTCTCCCAACCCCCCGCCGGCAGCGCCGCGGAGGGACCCATGGCGCAGATCTCGACGTAGGTGGAGAAGCCGATGCCCAGGTAGCGGCCTTGCTCCCGGAGCCGCTGCTGCTCGGCGCGCAGGTCCTGGTAGCCCACCATCTCCAGCGCCCGGTCCAGCGCCGCCTGGTAGTTGCCGCTGTCGTAGGCGAGGCCGGTGGCCACCTGCAGCGGGAAGTCGGACGGCTGCGCGAAGTTCTTGCGGCGCAACTCCACCGGGTCCATGTCCAACTCGCGCGCGATCAGGTCCAGGGTGCGCTCGATCACCAGCGTGGCTTCCGGCCGGCCGGCGCCGCGGTAGGCGTCGGTGGCGACCTTGTTGGTGAAGCCGCCGGTGGAGGTGAACTTCAGGGTGGGGATCTTGTAGGAGCCGCTGATCATCAGGCCGGTGAGCGGCGGCATTCCCGGCGTGAGAAGCTGGTGATAGGCGCCGGTGTCCAGCAGGCTGTCATAGGTGACGCCCAGGATGGTGCCGTCCTTCTTCACCGCGGCTTCCACGGTGCCCACCTGTCCGCGGCCGTGGATCGTCGCCTGCATGTTCTCGCGGCGCCCTTCGATCCACTTCACCGTGCCCTTGAGCTTCATGGCCAGGTGGGCCAGCAGGCCCTCCTCCCGGTAGACGTTGAGCTTGCAGCCGAAGCCGCCGCCCACCTCCGGGGCGATGATGCGGATGCGGTGTTCCGGGAAGTTGAGCATGAGCGCCAGCATCGCCCGCAGGAGATGCGGGATCTGGGTCGAACTCCACACGGTCAGCTCGTCCTCGCCCGGGAAATATCGCGCCACCACGCCGCGGGTCTCCACCGGGATCGGCGCCAGCCGCTGGTGGATGAACTTCTGCTTGACGATGACGTCCGCCTCGGCGCGGGCCTTGTCCATGTCCCCGGTGCCGCACTCGAAGGTGAATGCCTGGTTGCTGTCCCACTGGGAATGGACCAGCGGCGAACCTGGTTGCAACGCCTTCTCCAGGTCCGAGACCGCCGGCAGGGGCTCGTAGTCCACCTCGATGAGGTCCAGGGCGTCCCGGGCCGTGTACGAGTCCCCGGCCACCGCCACCGCCACCGGCTCGCCGACGTAGCGAACCTCGTCCTGGGCGAGCACCGGGTGCGGCGGCGTGCGCAGGGTCGGATTGGCGGCCGCGCAGGGCACGGAGCCGACGCTGTCGCCGATGTCCGCGCCCGTGAGGACGGTGACGACGCCGGACAACGCGCGGGCGGCGTCCGTGTTGATGCCGTTGATGCGGGCGTGGGCGTGGGGGCTCCGCAGTATGGCCGCGTGCATCACGTCCGCCATGCGGAGGTCGTCCACGTAATGCGACAGCCCCTGCACCAGGCGGGGGTCTTCACGCCGCTTGACCTTGGTTCCTACAAGCTTGCTTACCGGCATGGCTTACGTCCCAGCTTTCATTTGTTCGGCGGCTTGCTTCACCGCGTCGACGATATGCTTGTACCCGGTGCACCGGCAGATGTTGCCCTCCAGCCCGTGGCGGATCTCCTCCTCCGAGGGGCTCGGGTTCTCCTGAAGGAGCTGCCGCGTGGCCATGATCATGCCCGGCGTGCAGAAGCCGCACTGGAGCCCGTGACAGTCCCAGAAGGCTTCCTGTATCGGATGCAGCCCGTCATCGGTGGCGAGCGATTCGATGGTCTCGACCTCGCAACCGTCCGTCTGGACGGCCAGCAGGGTGCAGGACTTCACCGCCGCGCCGTCCACCATCACCGTGCAGGCGCCGCACAGGCTCGTCTCGCAACCGATGTGGGTCCCCGTGAGACCCAGCACGTCCCGCAGGTAGTGCACCAGTAAAAGGCGCGGCTGGACTTCTTCCGTCCGGCTGACGCCGTTGACTCGAACCTGAATCGTGGTTGTGTTGCTCATGGTCCTCCGTCCTCGTCGACTCAGAATATACGCGGCTCAAAGTCAGGTCAACAATATTCGAACGTGAATCCGCGCCAACGCCCGTCCGTCACCGGCGTTGCCGCCTCCTCTCCTTCGGGAATGGTGGCATACGCCCCCACGCCTTCCATCGCCCGCGGCTTGCCTTGACGATTCGCCGCCCCGTGTGACAGATTCCTCGGGCTTGTGACACGACCAGACCTGTGTCCTTTCCGGTCAATTCGAACAACTCGTGCAGTGCGTGGCACCGGGCCTCCAGGGGCTGTTCGCGAAGCGTGGGAGAGGCCCGGAACGGCGTGAATCCAAAGCCAGGAGGAACTCATGAAGGTATTCATCACCGGAGCCGGCATGCTCGGATGTCACACGGCCAGGGAACTGGCGCAGGCGGGGCACTCTGTGCACATCTACGATCTGAACCCCGACCCCGCTTACGTAGCGGCCATCGCCGGGACGCAGCGCGTGACCACGATGCGCGGCGACCTCCTGGACCTGCCCAACCTGATGCGGGCGCTGGCGCAGGCCAAGCCGGACGTGCTGGTGCACACCGCCGGGCTCATCGGCGGCCAAGTGGAAAGCCCGCCCTACCGCGGCTTCCGCACCAACACCGTGGGGTCGGTGAACGTGTTCGAGGCCTGCCAGCTCGCGGGGATCAAGCGGCTGGTGCACGTCAGCACCTTCGGGGTCTACGACTGGGCCAACATCCGCAAAGGGCCGGTCACGGAGGACGCCCCGCGCTGGGGCAACCGCTTCTACCCCGCCACCAAGGTCGCCAACGAGGTGATGCTGGACGCCTACGAAAACTACTACGGCATGGAGTGCGTGCGCGTCCGCCCCAGCGGCGTGTATGGCCCGGGCCACTACCGCGGCGGCTCCGGCGGCGGCATCGCCATGAACGACCTGGTGCGCGCGTGCGTGGGCGAGGGGCCCGTGGTGCTGGAGAAGCGGCACGTGGGACCCAACGACTTCATCTACGCCGCGGACGTGGGCCGCGGCATCGCCCTGGCATGCTCCGCCAAGGACGCGCCCGGCAAGGCATTCAACATCGCCGTGGGAACGAACTACGGCCCGAAGGACTTCGTCAAGGCGCTACGCAAGCTCTTGCCGGGACGGGCGGTCGAACTGGCCGAAGGCGCGGATCAAGGGCAGGGACGCCCGCGGGTGGACATTTCCGCGGCGAAGACGGTTCTCGGCTACGAGCCGCAGTACACGATCGAGAAGGGGATTGCGGACTACATGGAGGTGGTGGGCCGCCATGGCTTCTGGCATTGAAGCCACGACGGGGACTTGTTCAATGATTTCTGGTAGTTACGGGATCCCGCTACCCCCCAACGAGTCATTCCCGCGTAAGCGGGAATCCAGGCGGGGTGGGGATGGGCCAGCTATTCCGGCTTTCCCGAGCTGGCCGCGAAGTCCCGCAGGATGCCGTCGACGTCGATACCCAGCTCGCGCCCCTCGCGGATGACGCCTTCCTTCTGGCTGCTCCAGCTCTGCACGAACATGTTCTCCAGGAACTCGCGGTTGACCGGGTCCTCGGCGAAGCGCGCGAGCTTTTCCATGACCATGTCCTCGTGCCCTTCCTCGTCGTCGACGATGTCCTTGGCGAGCTGCCTCACCGTGGGGTCCGGCGTGGTGTCGCGCATGTGTTCCATGAACACCACCGCGGACTTTTCGGCGATGTTGCACAGCCGGAACGCGCGTATGTCGCCGGTGAGGAACTGGCCGAAGTAGCCGTCGTACGCGGCCACGGGAACATCGTCGGCGGCGCCGCGGCTGTCGAGGTAGTCCTTGATCAGCGCGTGGTGCTTGTATTCGTCCGCCGCCTGCTCGGCCACGTGGGCGCGCTCGTGGGCCTCCAGCTCATCGTACTGCAACAGCGCCTTGGTGAACGCCACCGCGTGGGCCAGCTCCTTCTTGGCCTGCCGCTGCATCAGCGCAACGAACTCCGCCGAACTCGGGTCCAACTCGGCCAGCGCCTTGCGGATGGCGATGACGGGCCCCTCCAGCTCATCGTGGTAACGGCTCCACAGCGATTCGACGAATTCTCTTCCGGTCATGACATCATTCCTCCGCGTCGGGGGTTGGCTCAAACTACCTGCCGGGCCGTCACCGTGTCAATTGGCCAATCCTCAAGCGCGCCGGCCCCTTCCCCCCTGGTTTGCTGATTCCCATACTGCGTGAGACTACTCGGAAGAGAAATGGCGTACCGGCCCGAATCGCCATTCCCGCTTTCCAGGGCGTGTAAAGACCCCAGGCACCGAGCCCCCCGAATCGTCATTCCCGCGGAAGCGGGAATCCAGGCGGGGTGGGGCGGGGAAACGCCGTTGTAGCGCCCCGCCACCACCCCTGGATTCCCGCTTCCGCGGGAATGACGATTCGGGGAGTTGTTGCCAATTCTCATCCAGGCAGAGTTTTGACACAGCCTGTTCCGCGGGAAAGACGGATCGCGGGCCTGTTCCAGCTCTTTGCCGTGTGTAAGGGTACTGTTACAAGAGACCACGAGGATGTGGCTGCCGCGCGTGCGGTGGAAGCCGCGACACGACTCGGAAAGGAGACTCGACAATGGCGAAGGACGCGCGCAAGGCTTTCGAAGACGTCTCGCTCGGGGCCGGGAACAAGGCCTACGAAATCATCGCCGACCTCGACCCGGAGTATGCGCAGCACCTGACGGGACTGTTCGTCGACGGCACTTTCGGGCGCGAGGGCGCCCTGGACCGGAAGACCAAGGAGCTGATCATGGTGGGCATCACCTGCGCCCTGAACCGGCCCCGGGGCGTGCGGCTGCACAGCGAGCGGGCGCTCAAGCTCGGCGCCACGCCGCGGCAGTTGCTGGAGGCGGTGGAGGTGGCGGCGATACCCGGCGGCATGCCCGGGCTGTGGCTCGGAGCCGAGACGCTGGACACGATCCTGCGCGAGCAAGGGCTGGAGTTCGAATGAGCGAAGCCCACGGTCCGCTCCACGGGGTCCGGGTGCTGGACCTGACGCGGGTCCTGGCGGGCCCCTACTGCACCATGTTCCTGGGCGACCTGGGAGCTGAGGTCGTCAAGATCGAGCAGCCGGGCGTGGGCGACGACACGCGGAACTGGGGGCCGCCCTTCCAGGGAGGCGAGAGCGCCTACTTCCTGTGCGTCAACCGCAACAAGCGCAGCGTGACCCTGGATCTCCGGACCCCGGACGGCATCGCGCTGCTGCGCCGGCTCGCGCTGCGGGCGGACGTGCTGATGGAGAACTTCCGGCCGGGCACCCTCGCCGGTTGGGGCCTGTCCGAAACCGAGGTCCGGCGGAAAAACCCCGGACTGATCTACGCCTCGCTCTCGGCCTTCGGCGCCAGCGGGCCCCTGAAGGACCGGCCTGGCTACGACCTCGCCATGCAGGCCTGGGGCGGCCTCATGAGCATCACCGGCCCGGACGGCGGCGAGCCCTCCAAGGTGGGGGTCGCCATCATCGACGTCGTCGCGGGCCTGATGCTGGGGCAATCCATTGCCGCGGCGCTCTACGCGCGCGAGCAGACCGGTGAAGGACAAAGGATCGAGACCTCTCTCATGGAGGCGGAGGTGGCGAGCCTCATCAACGCCGGGAGCAACTACCTCGTCACCGGCCGGGTGCCCGGACGCTGGGGTAACGCCCACCCCAACATCGTCCCCTACCAGAGCTTCCCGACGGCGGACGGCCACCTGGTGGTGGCCATGGCCAACGAAGCCATCTGGGCGCGGTTTTGCCAGGCGGCGGGCCGGCCGGAGCTGGCGGAGGACCCCCGTTTCGACACCAATGCGCACCGCGTGGAGAACCGGGATGCCCTCATCGAACTCCTGAACGGCCTGTTCCGCGCGCGGCCGCGCGGAGAATGGATCGAGCTCCTGAACGACGCGGGGGTGCCGTGCTCGCCGGTGCAGGACATCCAGGAAGTGTTCGAGTCACCGCAGGTTCAGGCCACGGGCATGCTGCGGGAAGTCGACCACCCGACCGCCGGCAAGGTGCGCATGGCCGGGTTGCCGGTAAAGTTCTCGGGCACGCCGGCGTCCATCCGGCTGGCGCCGCCGCTACTGGGACAACACAACGAGCAGGTGCTCAAGGAATGGCTTGAGTTGGACGACGCGGAGATCGCCGAGGTTCGCGGGCGGGGGACCCTCGGTCAGCGGGGAGCATCGGGCATCGGCAAGCAAGGGTGACGGCATGCGACAGGGAATGACCTTCGAGGAGTACCGCCCGGGCGACGTCTTCCGCACCGCCCGGCGCACCGTGACGGAGACCGACGTGGTCCAGTTCGTGAACCTGGTCGGGCTCATGGAACCGCTTTTCATCGATGCCGAGTACATGCGCGACGAGACCGAGTACGGCGGGCGCATCGCTCCCGGCAGCCTCACCTTCGCGCTGGCCGAGGGGCTCACCACCCAGACGGGGATGTTGCACGGCACCGGGTTGGCCTTCGTCGGCCTCGAAGGGATGCGGCTGTTCCGGCCGGTGAAGGTGGACGATACCATCGCCGTCGAGATCGAGGTGCTCGACGGCCGCGAGACCCGGTCGCGTAACGCGGGCATCGTACGCTGCCGGCACGTGGTCACCAACCAGCGCGGCGAGACGGTGATGGACTATACGGTGAAACGCCTGATCCGCGCGCAGAAGACCTAGTGTCCCATGAATTCCGGCGCAACTTGTCGCACGAGTTTGCGGAACACGACACTACGCGCGTCTGGACACGGACAGGACCCGCGGCACGGGCTATTGCGCTGGCGTGTCGGCGGCGGGCTCATCGGGGAATAGCGCCTTGCGCAGTTGCACGAGGAACTTGGGGTCCAGCGCGAACAGCCCCTTGACGGTCTTTTCGATGGCCGCGCCGTCCAGCGGGCGGACCTCCAGACCCAGCCTGTTGGCCCCCGCGACAAACGCCGGGTCGGCCATGGTGCCGGCAAACGCCTTGCGCAGCCTGGCCACTTGCTCATCCGGCGTCCCGGGAGGGAGCGTATACGCCCGCGCCAGTTTCGCCGGGTCGTGGACGCCGTACATGAGCAGCATGCGGGCGTTCTCGGACTTGGCGAGATCCACCGCGTTGGGTACCGACGGCAGCTCGGGATGCGGCTCGGCCATGGCCTGGAGCACCACCTGGGCTTCCCCCGCGGCAAGCATCTTCTCCCACGTCTTCTTGACCGACTGCCAGTGCCAGCAGCCCCCCGCGACTTCCTGCCTGCGGGCGGCCAATCGGAGACTTTCGAGGCCCCTGTAGCCTGGGATGAGTTTGACCGGCAGGCCCAGGGCGGCGGCGACCACGCGAGACATGTTGGTGGCGGCCTCGTTGCGTCCGACGCCACCCAGCTTGATGGGCCTCTTGCCGCCCGCCCAAGCGGACAAGTCTCCGATGCCGCTGGTCTTGGTGAGGACGCAGACCGGATGCAGAGGCGCGACCGCGCCCACCCAGCCGAAGCGCCGTGTGTCCACCTTCACATCCGTTCGCCCGAATATCTGTTTGTGGATGAGGTCGCCCGCCCAGTGGCCCACCGTGCGGCCATCGGGCTTGGCCTCGCGATAGAGATACTCCGCCGCCACACTGCCGCCGCCGCCAGCCAGATTGCGCACGGCCACCTTGGGGCGTTCCGGCAGATGCCGTCCGATGTGGCGCGCCAGCAGGCGGGTGTAGCCGTCGAAGACGCCGCCGGCGCCGGCGCCCACCACGAAGGTCAAGGGGGGGTCATCGGCCCGGGCCGCTCCGGTGGCAAACAGCGTTAGCGCCAGCAACAGGAGGGCTGCGAGAAGACCTCTTGAGAGAATCGCCACCACGGCTCCGGGGTCGCTGCGTTCCCTTGCTTGCGGCGCGAGGTGCGCGGACGTGAGCCGCTGTCGCGTGGCTCTTACGCCCCGTTGAGCCGCGGCATGACCTCCTTGTGGAAGAGGTCCAGGGAATCGATCACCTTGTCGTGGGCCAGGTTGCCGATGTGGAACATGCCCATGAAGTGGTCGGCGCCGATCTGGCTCATCTGCTGGTTCACCTGCGCCGCCACCGTGTCCGGGCTGCCGGCGATGACGAACCCGGTGTCGATGAGCTGCTCCCAGGTCATGGGGTGGAAGTTGACCCGCTGCTCGTTCCCCGGGCGGAAGTAGCTGCCGGACCGGGCGCTGACCATGGCCGCCTTGACCTTCTGTTGATCGACGGCGACATCGGTCTTGGCCTCGTTGAAGCCACGGTTCCACAGCGTGAAGAAGTAGCGCAGCGGCGGCTCCGCCACGGCACGAGCCTGCTCGTCGGTCTCGGCCACGTGGATGTGGCGGCAGAGGATGAACTGGTCCGGGCCGCATTCCCATCCGCCGTCCCCGGCCACCTTGCGGTAATAGTTGAAGGTGTCCTCGATCTGGTCCGTGGTCTGGTACACCTGCGCGATGGGGATCTGGCGCGCGCAGCACCATTCGATGGACTCCGCGCTGCGCGCCGCCACCCAGATGGGCGGATGCGGCTGCTGCACCGGGCGCGGCCAGATGGCGCAGTTCTCGAACTGGAAGAAATCGCCCTCGTAGCTCCACACCGGCTCGGTCCACGCCCTCAGAATGACGTCGAACGCCTCGCCGAAGCGCCCGCGGGACTCCTGGGGCTTGACGTTGTACCACAGGTATTCCGAGGGAATACCGCGGACAAAGCCCGCGATCAGGCGGCCTTCGGAGAGGCAGTCGATCATGGCGTATTCTTCCGCCACCCGCACCGGGTGTTGGCGCAACGGCAGGATGTTGCCGAGCACGCCGATCTTGATACGGCTGGTTTTCTGGCTCAGCGCCGCGGCGATGAGGTTCGGCGACGGCATGGTACCGTAGGCACTGTAGTGGTGCTCGTTGAAGACCACCCCCTCGAAGCCCAACTCCTCGCAGTAGGCCATCTCTTCCAGGTGTTCCCGGTAGTTGCGCGAGCCCACCGGCGGATTGAAGTAGCTACTGGGCACCGGCGTTCCCGGAACGTCCTCGGGGACTTCCGGATAGGCCAGCAGGTCGAAGTTGTAGACTTTCATGAGGGTCGATCTCCTTTGCGGGCGGCCCTGGCGCCAAGTGTTGGTGCATCCAGGCCGGAAAACCAAACTAGTCCCATCTCACGGTCACTGTCAATCACGGCCCCGGGACGGTGACTTCGCAGGCACCGCCCCGAATCGCCATTCCCGCGAACAGGCCGTGCCAAGACTCCAACACCCCAACTCGTCATTGATATGAAAAATCAAATCCTGTTCAGTGATTTCTGGTAGTTACGGAATCTCGCTACACCCCAGAGAGTCATTCCCGCGGAAGCGGGAATCCAGGCGGGGTGGGGCCGGGCAATGAGGCCGCCACACCCCCCACCCCTGGATTCCCGCTTCCGCGGGAATGACTCGTTGGGGGTTTGGTGCCAATTCTTGTCCGGGCGAAGTTTGGACACAGACTGTTTCGCGGGAATGACGATTCGAGGCGCAGCCGTCCAACCTATCCCGTGAACATCTCTATCAGCGTTCCCGGTGGAAACGGCAGGCTCAACGAGTACTCGAAGACCGCGTAGAAGCCCGCCCAGGCGCACAGCGTGAGGATGATGCTGATGAGCCATTTTTCCCTGGCGCCCACCTTGAGGAACAGGAACGTGCACAGCGGCACCGTGATGGGGAAGCCGAGCAGCCAGATGGAGGCGAAGAAGCCGAGAATCCAGCCCACGATGGACAACGTCCGCCGTACGGCCACCGGGTCCGCTCCGCCGAACGAAAACCCCGCGCTCCGCTGCCTCAGGAATCCCATGACGTCGATCTCAAGCTGCGCCAGGCATAACACGATGCCCGGGAAGCCGATGACCCAGGGGAACAGGCTGGCGCGGTAGCCCCAGTCGCGTGCCTCCCATACGCCCCAGGAGAATCCCGCCAGGAGCAACCCCGTGAAGACGATGTGCCAAGCCGTGAGGCCCTTGGGCGCATCGGCGACTCCCATCTCCGGAACAGGGACTGCCGCGGGCGCGGCTCCGGCGGCCTGCCGCTTGGCATAGCGCCGCCGCTGGTAGATCGGATAGAGGATTCCCGCCAGGATGATCGCCCCGATGGTCAGCACCCCGGGGAAGCCCACCCACACCCAGCCGTAGTTGTCGGTGGCCAGGAAAAGGTTCTTCTCCGCCAGAGAGCCCAGCACCAGGCCCAGCAGGAGCGGCGGGCGCGGCCAGTCGAGCTGCACCATGACCCACCCCAGGAGCCCGAAGGCCAGCACCACGATGAGGTCTTCGAAGGCGTTGTTCTGGGCGAAGCCGCCCAGATAGATGAGCACCAGCAGGAACGGCAGCACCAGGCTGCCGCGCACCTCGGTGATGCGCGCAAGCTGCTTGAGGAAGATGAAGCACACCGAGACCGTGATGAGGTTCGAGACCACCACGATCCATACGAACGAGAACGTGAGGTCGAGGTGGCCCCCACGGCTGGCGGGCTCCAGCATCGGCGGTCCCGGCACGAGACCCTGGATGATGAACGCGCCCAGGAGGATGGCCATGGTGACGCTGCCCGGCACGCCGAAGGCGATGGTGGGCACCAGCGCGCCGCCCAGGTTCGAGTTGTTGGCCGCGCCCGGTCCCAGCACCCCTTCCACCGCCCCCTTGCCGAAGCGCTCCTTGTCGGGGGTGCTCTGCACCGCGTGGGCGTAGGCGACCCACTGGGAGACCGCACCCCCCATGCCCGGGATGATGCCGATGTAGGTGCCGATGGCACTGCAGCGCAGCACCAGGCCCCAGTGGCGGAAGGTGTCCTTGACGCCCTCCATGACCCCGCCCAGCTTCTCCACCTTCTCTTCCGCGATACTGGAGCCCTTGACCCAGAGCTCGATGACCTCCGGGATGGCGAACAGGCCAAGGGTGACCGGCACCAACCTGATGCCGTCCCACAGGTAGAGGTTGTCGAAGGTGAAGCGCTCGATGCCGGAGATGGGATCGAGCCCCACGGTGGCGAGCATGAGCCCCAGGGCCGCGGCGGTGAGCCCTCGGACCACGGCCTCGCCGCTCAACGCGGCAAGGAAGGTCACCCCCAGGAGCGCCAGCATGAAGAACTCGGGCGAGCCGATGGCCAGCACCAGCGGGCGCACGATGGGGATGGCCAGGGCCAGGGCGAAGGCGCCGAAGACGGCGCCCACCAGGGAGCTCATGAGCGAGGCGCCGAGGGCGCGCCCGGCCTCGCCCTTCTTGGCCATGGGATGGCCGTCCACGATGGTGGACGCGGTAATGGCCTCGCCGGGGATGCCGAACAGGATGGAGGTGATGTCGCCGGTGGTGGCGGTGACCGCCGACATGCCCAGGAGGAAAGCGAAAGCCTCCACCGCCTCCATCTTGAAGATGAACGGCAGCATCAGCGCCAGCGTGACCGGCCCGCCGAGCCCCGGCAGGATGCCCACGGCGAACCCGATCACGATGCCCAGCATCATGAGCGTGAAGGTAGTCGCCGTGAAAACCTGTGCCAAGCCGGCCCCGAAGGCCTGAACCATTTCGCCCATGATCCCTGACTTCCAGTGAAAAGAGGTGAGCCCGCAAAAGGAGTAGCCGGGCAACCGGCAGGGCGTCCCTGACGGCTGTCCGTCAAGCCCAACCAATCCGGCACATGGAGGAAACCGTTCCCCGGCTCACGCCGGGCGCGGCCGGGAAACGGTCTCCTCCATCCAATACACGACTACTTCTTCGGCAACAGCGTCTTCTTCAACAAGGCCAACGTGGCGTCGTCCATGTCGTAGAGCCCCTGCATCTTCTTCGCCACCCAATTGCCGTCGTACGGGTTCAACTCCACCTTCGACTTCTTGGCGGCGGCGACCAGCTCGGGGTCCTTCAAGGTATCCACGAACGCCTTTTGGAGCGTCTTGACCCGGTCCGCGGGCACTCCGGGCGGCAGGCTGTAGGGCCGCGACAGTGCGCGGTAGACGTCGGCGGCCACCCCCAACAGCTTCTTGCCGGTGTCGCCCTTGGCCAAATCGAAAGCCACTCCCACGTCCTGGAGGTCGGGGTGCTTGTCGGGGCCCACCTGGAGGACGGGCTTGACGTTGCCGCTTTCGATACCCTGGCTCCAGGTCGGCTTGATGGACTGCCACGCCCAGCAGCCGCCGTCGATCTCGCCCTTTTCCGCCGCCAGCCGTATGGTCGCGGTACCGCCGTAACCCTCGATGATCTGTATCGGCAGGTCCGTCGCGGCCTTGATCAGCTTGGGCACGTCATCGGTGGTCGAGCCGGGACCGGTGGCGCCGATCTTGATCGGCCTCTTGGAGTTGAGCCAGTCCTTGACGTTGTTGATGCCGCTGGCCTTGGTGAGCGCACAGGTGTTGTCGTCCGTAGACGGGACACCGAGCCAGTTGAACTTGCGCCCGTCGAACCGGATGCCCTTCTTGCCGAGCACGTGCTGCAACACCAACGGGCCGATCCAGTTGCCGATGGTCAGGCCGTCCGGCTTGGCCTTGGCGTAGATGTAGTTGGCGGCGATCATGCTGCCGGCGCCGGTCCGGTTCTGCACCACCGTCCGGGGGTTGCCGGGCACATGCTTGCCGAAATGGCGGGCGATGAGCCGGGTGTAAGTGTCGAAACCCCCGCCCGGGGAGAATCCGACCACGAAACGAATGGTCTTGCCCTTGAAGAAGTCGTCCGCGCCGAGGGACAGGGACGGCACCAACACAAGGACAAGCGCCGAGAGCATCAACATTCGGAGTAACCGATTGACCATGACGAGCCTCCTACGCTTTGTCTGCGGTGACTCGCCGGGGCACTCTTCATCATCGGGCATGGACGGTCCGCGTGACCGCGTCCAGCCCATGGATTCGTGATGCCTCACGGTGAAACACCGCACCGATATTAAACTCACGTTTTTCGCACAAATCACAGGCAAAGGGAAGCGTGCGCAAAGTACCGTGAGTCCGTGCGGCTAGGTGGAGTCGTGGGCGACCACGCGGGCATGCGTTACGGCGTCGACGGCGATTTGCTCTCCGAGGCGGAATATGGAAACATCTGTCCGAGGCGTTTCCCAACGCCCACGACGAGCATGTCCTGAGCGAGATCTTCAAGGACAAGGGCCGGGTTCTTCGGGTGAGCCGGCGGTCCGGCTCGTCGACTCCCTCTGCGAGCAAGGAGAACCCGTGAATCGATTCTGCCTGGTGTGTCAGAACGTCGACTGCAAGAGCCGCGGCTCCGAGGAGATCATGAAGGATCTCCAGGAGCGCGTGGCGGCCAAGGGGCTGACGGACGTGGAGGTGCGTTCCTACATGTGCTTCGGCGCCTGTCAGGAAGGTCCCAACATGGTCCTTTACCCCGACAGGTTCTGGTACGCTGGCGTCAAGAGCGAGGATCTGGACGACATCGTCGAGCACATGGCCGGCGGCCCGGCGGTGGACCGGCTGGACAAGATCGACCCCTCCCTCAAGGAACTCATCTACCAGTTGCTGGACACCGGAGTGTTTTGACCGCCATGGAAGGCATCCTGTTCCCGCGCGGCGTGCCCGAGGGGCTCGAAGGGCTGGACGCCTATCGCGCCCGCGGCGGCTACCAGACCGTGGAGCGGCTCGCCGAGATGTCTCCGGAGGAGGTTGTCGCCAAGGTGGAGGCGTCGGGCCTGCGCGGCCGCGGCGGCGCCGGGTTTCCCACCGGCCGGAAGCTCGCCCTCACCCTCGAGTGCCCCGAGACGCCCCACTACGTCGTCATGAACGGCGGCGAGGACGAACCCGGCAGCAAAAAAGACCGCGTGCTCATGGAGAACGTCCCCCATCTCATCCTCGATGGGATCATTCTCGCGGCCTACGCGGTGCAGGCGGAGAAAGCCTACCTCTACATCAACCACGGCTACGAGGCGGCCACCCGCGCGGTGGAGACGGCCGTCGAGGAAGCCCGGCAGGCCGGGTACTGCGGCGCGGACATCGCCGGTTCCGGGTTCAGCCTCGAAATCGTCATGGTGGCGGCGCCGTCGAACTACGTCGCCGGCGAGGACACCGCGGCCCTGGAGGTCATCGAGGGGAAGGACCCGCTGCCGCGGCAGAAGCCGCCCTTCCCGGTCACCGAGGGCCTGTTCGGCAAGCCCAGCCTGGTCAACAACGTCGAGACCCTGGCCAACATCGCGCCCATCGTGAACAAGGGGCCGGAGTCCTACCGTTCCTTCGGCACCGCGGAAAGCCCGGGCACCATGGTGTTCTCGCTGGGGGACGAAATGGAGCGGCCCGGGGTCTACGAACTGCCCCTCGGGACCCCGCTGCGCCACCTCGTGGAGGAGTGCGGCGGAGGCTTGAAGAGCGGCAAGGCCATCAAGGCCATCCTTCCCGGTGGGCCGTCATCGGGCTTTCTGCTGCCCGAGGGCCTCGACCTGCCCCTCGACCACGACTCCCTGCGCGAAGCGGGCTCTTCCATCGGCTGCGGCGTCGTCAAGGTCCTGACGGAGGACGATTCCGTGCTGGACGAGGTGGTGCGCATCGCGGACTTCTTCGCCCAGGAGTCCTGCGGCCAGTGCCCGGCCTGCCGCATGGAGACCAACATGCTGGCGGCGCTGCTCAAGAAGGTTCAGGCGGGCGAGGGAAACGATGCGCTGGTGGAGCAGTTCGGGAAGTTGATCGCCTTCAACAAGGGCAAGGGGTTCTGCAGCCTGATCAACATGCCGGGGCCGCCCATCGAGAGCGCCGTCCGGCTCTTCCCGGAAGAGTTCCGCGGCGCGTAACGGGCGGCCGGGCCGGACAGACGCCGGCGCCCTGTCACCGGCGTCTTGTCACAGGTCGAGATTTTTCTTCGGCACGTTGTAGACCACGCCGTCCGCGTCCCGCACGAGACACAGGTCGTTGCTCCACTCCTCCACCACCTCCAGCTCGTCTCCCGGCGAGAACGTGGTTTCCTCGATGGATGAGTTCTTGTTCGCCTGATACTTGAACGTAAATCCTTCCTTGACCGTGGCCATCCGAGGCCCCTCCCTTCGCTGTGGTTCGGCTGTCTTCCCGTGCTTGTCGATCGTCGGCGTGTCCGGAACCCGTCCCGCGACTTGCCGCGCTATGGCGCCCCGCCGGCTTTCCGCCAACTGCCGCGGCGGGTGGGATGGCGCAACGCTTCGACGAGACTCGCCAGAAAAGCCTCCCTCGGCACCTCCCGCGCGCCGAGGCTCAACATGTGGGAAGTTGTAACTTGGGCGTCGATGAAATGGAAGCCCCAGCCGGCGAGCCGCTCCACCAGCCGCGCCAGCGCCACCTTGGAGGCGTCCGTCGCGCGGTGAAACATGGACTCGCCGAAGAACCCGCGCCCGAGGGCGACACCATAGATGCCGCCCACCAACTCGCCGCCGCGCCGGCACTCCGCCGAATGAGCCAGGCCCGCGTCGTGCAGCCGGACGTAGGCCTGTTCCATCTCCGGCGTGATCCAGGTACCGTCCTGGCCGTTCCGGTCCACGGACGCGCACGCCCGGATCACGCCGCGGAAGTCCGTATCGAAGGTCACGTCGAACCTCCCCTGGTTCAGCACCCGCCGCAGCCGCCTGGAGACATGGAAATCGTCGAGGTCGAGGACGCACCTCGGGTCCGGCGACCACCACAGGATGGGCTGACCCTCGCTGTACCACGGGAAGATGCCCATGGAGTACGCCAGCAGCAGCCGCGCGCCGCCGAGATCGCCTCCCACCGCCAGAAGCCCGCTGGGCTCCGCCTCGCGCGGGTCGGGAAAGACGAGCTCCCGGCTCAGGCGATAGACAGGCATGGGGGAACCATGATGAATCGCCGCCGGGGATGCAAGTCACGTTGTCCTTGCCCTTGACGCTACCTGTCGCGGATGGCAAGGGTCCGTTGCCGAATCACCGGCTCTGGAACAAACACGTTGACGAATCGTGCCGGTCCGGGGCACAATCGCGCCATACTGTTCCGTGTGGCGGAACGTTCCGTGTGGCAGAAACGGGGAACCTCCATGTTCAAGAGAATCGACCACGTAGCGCTCCATGTCGCGGACCTGGACCGGGCCATCGCCTTCTATGAGGACAAGTTCGGCTTCCGAAAGTACTTCCAGCATCAGGCCAACGCGGGGATGCAGATCGCGTACCTCAAGCTCGGCGACACCGTGCTGGAACTGACGCACAAGAGCGACGGCTCCATGACCGGTTTCCACTTCTGCCTGGAGACGGACAGCTTCGATGAAACGGTGGCGGATTTGCAGCGGCGCGGCGTGCCGCTGCTGCGCGCGCCCCACGGCACCGCGGCGCGGGAGCCGCGCGAGGAAGGCTGGCGCCGGGTCGTCTTCGGCGGCCCCGACGGCGAGCAGATCGAACTGCGCGGCTAGGAGTCGGCCCCTCCCGACCCCTGGATTCCCGCTTTCGCGGGAAGGACGATTCGAGGCGACCATGGCAGACCAGGAAGCACAGACCATCAGGCTGGATTGCCCCTGTTGCGGCGCGACGCTGGTCGTCGATCCGTCGCTGGCGGTGGTGCTGCGGCACGAGTCGCCGCCGCCGCAGCACAAGGCGCCGGACCTCAAGGACGCCGGGCGCATGCTTCGGGAAGAAGCGACACAGCGCGACCAGAAGTACCGTCACATCCTCGATGCGGAAAAGGACAAGGGCAAGGTGCTCGACCGGAAGTTTCAGGAATTGTTCAAGAAGGCCAAGGACGAGCCCATCGAGAAGCCGCTCAAGGACATCGACCTCGACTGACTTCGACCCCCGCGGTCCCGGCCATCCGGCAGCGCCAGGTCGCGCCGCCGTCCCGGTCCTCCGTCACCACGGCCTGACAGGCGTCGCCTCGTAGCCGTAAACCAGCTCCAGCAACTGTTTCACCATCCGGGCCGTCGCGCCCCAGATGTCCCAGTCCTCGTACTGAAAGTGGTAGATGGGCTCCGAGCGCCGGGACAGGCGCGAGTCCAGGGTCAGCGCGTCCTGTCGCAGCAACGCGGCCACCGGTACGGAGAACACCGCGGCGGTTTCCCGCGGGTCGGGACGAAACTCGTAGGGATGGGGGATCAGGCCCACGAACGGGGTCACCAGGAAGTTGTACCCGGCCGCCACCTGGTCGAGCTGGCCCACGATACGCACGTGATCGGGGTCGATCCCGATCTCTTCCCGGCTCTCCCGAAGCGCCGCGGCCAGCGCGCCGTCATCTTCCGGGTCGACGCTGCCGCCCGGGAACGCCACCTGCCCGCTGTGGGAGCTGAGGTTCGATGCGCGCAGGGTGAGGATCAGGTAATCGCCGTCCGCGCGCTCCTGGACCGGCGCGAGGACCGCGGCCGGCCGGAAGTCGTCGCCGTCGACGGCCCTGGGGGTACGGGTCCTGAGAATCCGGAATCTGTCGGGGTGGGCGTTCACGGACCTCCGGCTACTCCTCCCGCTTCAGCGACTCCGGGAAGTAGCGGGACGGGGACCAGATCTGCGCGTTGAAGTTGGTGCATCCGAGAATCCGCAGCTCGCGCATGATGCGGATATAGTCCGGCGACTCGATGAAGCCCTGCCACGCCTGGAGGGAGTCGAACTCGATCAGGATGGCGACCTGAGGGCTGACCTCCAACGGGTTGCGGAGGTTGCGGATCTCTCGGACTCCGGGCGTCGCCAGCGTCATCGGCAGCCAGTCGTTCTTGGCCTTGTTGCTGTAGATGGTGAGGTTGGCCTTCTGGTCGGGCAGGTCCCACTGAACGATGTAATATACCATGCTTGTTCCTTGCCTGTTCCTTACATGAGGGTCCGGACGAGCCCGCCATCGATGAGGATCGCGGTGCCGGTGATGTAGCTGGCGCGGTCGGAACCGAGAAAGACCACCAGGTCGGCCACTTCCTCGGACTGCCCGAAACGCTTCACGGGGATCTCCTCCCGGCTCTGCTGCTGCACCTGCTCCAGCGGCAGGTTGAGGCGCTTGGACCGGGCCACGTTGAGGCTGTGGTGGCGCTCGGTGTCGATGCGGCCCGGCAACACCGTGTTGACGAGAATGTTGTCCGGCCCCAGCTCGCGCGACAAAGTCCGCGCCCAGCCCACGACGCCCGTGCGGAACGTGTTGGAAAGGATCAGGCCGGCGATGGGCTCCTTGACGCCGTAGGAGGTGATGTTGATGACGCGTCCCGCCCCCGCCTTCTTCATGTGCGGCACGGCCTCGCGGGTGAGCCGGACCGTGCCCATGAGGCTCAGGTTGTAGGCGGCCATCCAGTCGTCCTCGCTCAGGGCGTCGAAGGTCCCGAACGGAGGGCCGCCGGCGTTGTTCACGATCACGTCCACGCGACCGAAGGCCTCGACGCTCTTTTCCACGTAGTTGCGGATGTCGTCGTAGCTGGACATGTCCGCCACCGTGGCCAGGACCTCGCCGCCGGTGGCCTTGCGGACCTCCTCCGCGGCCCGCTCCAGCGCCTCGCCGCCGCGGGCGCACATGCTCACCTTGGCCCCTTCCCGGGCGAAGCCCTCGGCGATGGCGCGCCCCATCCCCTGGCTCGCGCCGGCCACCAGCGCCACCTTGCCTGTCAAACCCAGATCCATCCAAAGCTCCTTGTCGTGTTGGGCGCGTTCACTTCTGCGTCCAGTAAATGTTGTCGTCGAACTCGGAATCCAGCCGCATCAGGTAGAGCGCCAGCATCCCGTGGGCGCCCAGCGGACGCAACTGCCGCGGGTCGCGGGTCTTGAGGGCGGCGACCTCCTCGTCGCTCAGGTCGTAGCCGGACAGGGCCGTGTCGAGGTCGGACCTGGCCTGGTCCACGGCGCCGGGCTTCATCTTCAGGTCGAACAGGAACCGGTTCAGGTGGTATCGGCTCATGGGGTGCTCTCGGGTGCGTTGCGGTCGCGGACTCGGCCGGGTGGCGGGCGTCGAAGCGTCAGAGCTTCCAGCTTGCAAAACCCCATCCGGTGGCGACGTGGTCGGGCATGTAGAAGGTCTCGGAGGCCGGTGCGTCGCTCACGGCTCCCACCGTGACCATCCAGTTCAGGAACTCGGTGTTGCCGGACTGGCGGAGTTGCTCCAGCGTCAGGTCCGCCAGCGCGGCGCCCTGGCCCGCGCGCATCTGCTCCAGCAACCCTTCATCGAAGCTGGTGTCGATTTCGCCGATTCGGGGCGACCCCGGGAAATGCGACAGTCCCCCGGTGGCGAGCATGGCCACCCGTTCGGGCGCGGCGTCCGCCACCTCACGGATCAGCCTTCCCAGCGCGTAGCACCGCGCCGGCGTGGGCAGGGGGTCGATCCAGGTGTTGACAAAAATCGGCAGGATCGGGATCCCCGGTTCGGGCAGCAGGAAATGCAGCGGCACGAGCTGGGTGTGCTGCAGCTCGATGTCCTCGCCGAAGGAAAGGTCGAGACCGGCGTCCACCCCGGCCTTCAGGATGGCGCGGCCGAGATCGGCATGGTTGCGGTAGCGGAAGCGGTGGCGGGTGAACTGGCCGCGCACCTCGTCCGCCAGCGTCACGAAGAACGTCGGTATGTTGTCGAAGAAGAAGTTCACGAACTGGTCGTTGGCCACCACGATCAGCACGTCGGGCCGGGCGGCCTCAAGCTCGGCGCGAAGCACGGAAAAGGCGTGCTCGGCGTCCTGCCGCAGCTTCTGCTGCGCCTCCAGAGAGGGCTTGGTCCCCGCCGCCTGCGGCGCCATGCGGTAGTGGAGCGTCATGAACTCCTCCCACTCCGCGCCCGGTTCGAGCAGGATGTTGGGAGCGTGGCTGGCGGCCACGGCGGCGACGAATGACATCTTTGACGGGTTCCCTTCTGAACGAGTGGCAAAAGATGGTATAATCCGGCTTAACAAATTTCAACCAGCCCACAACCAACCCGATGGCTGTGCGGGCGGGTTGATGCAGCCTCCACAACGGGGAACATCCATGCGGAAACGGTTCTGGTGCGCTCTCGTGGTCTTCGGACTCGCGGCTTTCGCCGCTCCTTCGATGGGAGAGTCCTGGGAGCCCGCTACCGGAGTGTTCGAATACCGGGTGCCCGCCGGCGGCGAGACTGACGGAGGCCCCGCATCCACGATCATCGGGAACCGCGCGATCTACATCGCCCGACACAAGGACACCCTGCTCGACATCGCCCGCCGGCACCACCTCGGCTACACGGAGTTGATCCTGGCCAACCCAGGCGTGGACACCTGGCTGCCCGGCGAGGGCACACGGGTCGCCATCCCGTCCCAGTGGATTCTTCCCGACGCCCCGCGCGAGGGCCTCGTCCTCAACATCCCGGAGATGAGGCTGTACTACTACCTGTCCGACTCCAAGGTGATGACCTTCGCTTTGGGAGTGGGCGTGGAGGGCCAGCACACGCCGGCGGGGAAGTACCGTATCCGGCAGAAACGCGAGAACCCCGTTTGGTACGTGCCGGTTTCCATCCAGAAGGAACGCGGAGAAGACCAACCCAAGGTGGTCCCGCCAGGGCCGGACAATCCCTTGGGGAAATACTGGATGCGCCTGTCCCACACCACCTACGGCATCCACGGCACCAACAACTCATGGGCCATCGGCAGGCGGGTGACCCACGGCTGCATCCGCCTCTACCCGGAGGACATCGCCCATCTGTATTCATTGGTTCCCGAGGGGACGCCCGCGCGCGTGATCTATCAGCACGCCAAGGTGGGCCTGCGGGACGGGAAGGCCTACTTCCAGGTCCACCGCCACGGCCGCGCCACCGACAGCGAGCTCATGGCCATCCTCATCCGGCGGATCGCCAAGCTCGAGCTCGACGTAGACCTGCGCAGGTTGCGGGAACTTCTGCTGGACTTGCCCGACGGCGCCATGGCCCCCCTGCCGCCGCGGGAAACGAAACCCCTGATGGCGGACACCACGACCCGAACCGCCTCCTGAACACCCCGCGCGCGCGAGCACGTCCGTTCGTGGCGCCGGATGGCCCGTTGCTCCGAAAACACCCCGCGCGGGGCGCGATCACGTCCGGTACTTCTCGTCCAGGGCGTATTTCTCCTCGAGCCCCACGATCTCGTGAAAGTCGTCGAACGGCAGCAAACCGTCCATGAGGTCCTCGGCGGTGCCCTTCTCGCGCAGGTTCGCGTAGTACTTCTGCAGCGCCATGGCCGCTGAATAGAGCGGTCCCACCGGCCACACGATCAGCGCGAAGCCCAGTTCCCGCAACTCCGCCGGCGTCATGAGCGGCGTGACCCCGCGTTCGATCATGTTGGCCACGAGCGGCCCGGGAATGTTGCGGGCGATCTCGCGCATCTCCTCGCGGGTCTCCGGCGCCTCGATGAAGACCGCGTCGGCGCCGTTCTCCTTGAAGGCCAGGCCGCGCTGGATGGCCTCATCGAGGCCCAGGGCCTGGCGCGCGTCGGTCCGGGCCACGATGAACAGATCGCCGTCCGCGCGCGCCGCCCCCGCGGCGTTGAGCTTCTTCAGGTACTCGTCCAGCGGCACCACCTGCTTGCCCCTCATGTGGCCGCAACGCTTGGGCCAGACCTGGTCCTCCAGGAACATGCCCGCGGCCCCCGCCCGCATCAGCTCGTTCACGGTGCGCACCACGTTGACCGCGTTGCCGTAACCCGTGTCCGAGTCCACGATCACCGGGGTCCGCACCGCCCCGCAGATCCGGTAGATGGTGTTCAGCATCTCGGTCTGCGTGAGGATGCCGAAGTCCGGCTCCCCCAGGAACGTCGCCGAGATGCCGTAACCGGTAGTGAAGATGACGTCGAACCCGGCGCGCTCGGCAATGCGCGCGCTCAGCGCATCGTACACGCCGGGCATGACCAGGGTTCCCTGCCGGTCGAGAGCTTCCTTGACTCTGCTCATTTGGGCCTCCAGGTTGTTTGGTTCGTGGACTGCTATCCCTTGTCCTCGGCTAGCCGTGTTTCTTATGGTCCGATCCGGACTCCGTTGCAAACTCCATCGGCGCGAGTGCATCGGCGCCCACGGTCATCGGGCCAAACCTTGAAACCGTCGCCCCCGATCAAGTATCTTGCATCCCGAGGGCAACTTGCTCGGCCTTCCAACACGAGATTTCGACTATCCCTTCAACGCGATGCCTCCAAGGCGCAGTTGAAGCATCGTTCCATGAGCCAACAGGAGACCCGCTTTTGCAGACCGTAAAGCAGGCGTGCAAACCCCGGCCGGCCGCCTTTGATCCCGCCCGCCGGGATACCGTTCTCGACCTCACCGACCTGATCGACGACCGCATCGATCCCGCCGATTTCTTTGCCGAGAACTACATCACCGAGGGCATGAAGACGCTGCTCACGGAAGGTTTTCGGCGTCTTGAAGGCAAATCCGCCCAGGGCGTGTTCAAGCTGACCCAAGCCATGGGCGGCGGCAAGACCCACAACCTGCTCGCCCTCGGGCTGCTCGCGCGAAACCCCGGCTACCGGGCCGCTGTCATGGACGGCTTTTACGCGCCAAGCGCCGAACTCGGGCCGGTCCGCGTGGTCGCCTTCTCCGGACGGGAAAGCGACGCGCCGCTGGGCATCTGGGGCGCCATCGCGGCACAACTCGGGAAAAAGGAGCAGTTCAACGAATACTACACGCCCCTCGCTGCGCCTGGTCAGACCGCTTGGGTAAACCTGCTGGAAGGCGAGCCCTTGGTGATCATGCTGGACGAGTTGCCGCCCTACTTCGAGAACGCGGCTTCGAAAAGCATCGGCAACTCCGACTTGTCCGTGGTGACCACCACGGCCTTGTCGAATCTCCTGGTCGCGGTCGGGCGGCCGGAACTCGCCAACGTGTGCCTGGTGATCTCCGATCTCAGGGCCACCTACGACACCGGAGCCGCGCAGATTACCACCGCCCTCAATCACATGGAGGCGGAAACGGACCGCGTGGCGATGAACCTGGAACCCGTGCGCATGAACACGGACGAGTTCTACCACATCCTTCGCAAACGCATCTTCGAGACGCTGCCTGACGACGCGGAGATCGAACATGTGGCGCAGGGCTACGCGCGAGCCGTCCGCGAGGCGAAACTGATGGACGTGACCAACGCCTCGCCCGAACAGTTCGCCGGCCAGATCGTCGAGTCCTACCCCTTCCATCCGGCCATCCGGGATCTCTATGGAAGGTTCCGCGAGAACCAGGGCTTTCAACAGACCCGCGGCCTGATCCGTCTGATGCGTGTCATTGTGTCACGGATCTGGCAGTCCGACCGCGACCCGTACCTCATCGCGACCCATGACATCGACCTGGAGAGCCGCGAGACCCTGACGGAGATCAACCAGATCAACAACACCCTGGAAAACGCCATAGCCCACGACATCGCGTCCGGCGGCGGCGCCGTCTCCGAGACCATCGACGCCAACCTGGGCGGCGGCGAGGACGCCCAGGACGTGATGCGCCTGCTCTTGATCGCCTCTCTCGCCAACGTCCCCAACGCCGTCAAGGGGCTGACCATACCCGAGATCGTCGCCAATCTGTGCGCGCCCGAACGGGACGTCTCGCGGTTGTCCGGGAACGTCATCGGGCGCCTGGCGACGGCGGCATGGTATTTGCACACTACCAATGACGGACGCCTGCACCTGCGCAACGTTCAAAACCTCGTCGCCCGCGTCACCACAACCGCGGGCGCATACCTGCGCGATCAGGCGACGAAGGAACTCAAGGAGCGATTGACCGAGATGTTCAAACCCGCCGAGGGGTCCTGCTACCAGCGCCTGCTGCCGTTGCCGGCCGTCGACGAGATCGACGTCGGCCCGGAGCGGATTACGCTGGTGGTGGCCGAGCCGCACCCGGACGGCCTGCACCCGGACCTCGTCACGTGGTACGAGCAGCTTACCTACCGGAACCGGGTCGGGTTTCTGACCGGGCAGCGCGCATTCGACTCGCTCCTGGAACGCGCGCGAGAGCTGAAGGCCATCAACCAGATCATCGGCGAGATGCACGAAGAGGGCGTGGCCGACGGCGACGCGCAGATGCAACAGGCGCGGGAGACGCTGTTGCCGCGGTTCCTCGCGCAGTTCCACAGCGCCGTCCGCGAGACCTTCACCACACTGTACTATCCCACCCGCGCCCGGCTGGCGAAGGTGGACTTCCTCATGGAGTTCAAGGAGAACCACTACGACGGCGAAGAGCAGGTGCGCGACGCCCTCGCCGGCAAGCAGAAGTACACCACAGACGTCACCAGCGATGTGTACCGCCAGAAGATCGAAGCGCGGCTGTTCACCCAGCAGTCGATGCCGTGGTCGGAGATCGAGCGCCGCGCCGCCACGTCGCCGGGATGGCAATGGCACCGCCCCGACGCCTTGACCAGGATGAAGGCGGACTGCATCCACAAGGACCTGTGGCGGGAGGAAGGCAACTACGTCAACAGGGGGCCGTTCCCCAAGCCGGCGACCACCGTGCGCGTCAAGGAACTGTCGCGCGACGACGGCACGGGCGTGGCAAAGCTGCGGCTCACGCCCGTCAACGCCGACATGCTGTATGCAGACTACGGCGGCCCGGCGACGACGGCGTCCATGAAGCTCGATGGCCGCGATTTCGAGACATCGGAACTCCGGGTATCGTTTCTTGCCGTGGATTCCAGCGGTGAGCACGAGACCGGGGAGCCGGTGGAGTGGCCCAACCGCGTCACGCTGCAATCCCGCGAATACATGGAAGGCGACGAGCGCATGATGGAAATCCGCGCCGCACCCGCCGTCCCCATCCGTTATTCCACCGACGGCTCCGATCCCAAGGTCGCCGGCGGCGCCTACGACGGACCGTTTGCGGTCCCGTCGGGCGCGCGCCTGATCCTTGCCGTGGCGGAGAAGGACGGCATCGTTTCGGACGTACACCGGCGCGAGATTGCCGAGAAACCTGCCGTCAAGCCCATCGACAAGACCAGTCCGGCGGCATGGTCCCCCCACGGCGGATGCGAGTTCTCCTCGACTCGCACGGCCTACGGCTTCGTGACCCGCTTGAAGAAACACGTAGGGAGCGCGAGCGGCCTGCGCCTGAGCGCTCACTCCGATGGAAGCGGGCAATGGAGTGAACTGAGTCTCCACGGTGATATTGCACTCGACGGCGAGACCATCGAGCGGGCAGTAGAACACTTGAGGGAACTCGTCGCTGACGGCGAAGTGTCCATCGAGGCAAAGCGCATCCACTTCGACACCGGCCAACGCTTCCTGGACTACGTTGCCGAAATCAAGGCGGACTTCAGACGCGAGGACGTGGACCCATGAGTGCGCCTCCCCGATCCAAGTGCATGGGATTCGGCTTTCAGCCGGAGGAGTCGGAACACCACTTCGTAGTGACCGTGCCCGGCGGTCATCTCCAGGACGTGCTCATCGCGGAACACGTGCGTTTCGATGCGAATACGCGCCGTGCGGCGCCTTCGTTGGGTGTAGGCATTCAGGACGCCAAACTCCGTGTGGCCCTGCCGCGCACCAAATGGGATGCCATCGCCGACGAGGCGCGGATGGAGTTCAATCGCCGCCTCGCGAAGCAAGGCCTGCCGGCGGCGCGCTGGAAACGTGGCGACAATCCGGTTGCCCGGCTGCTGGGCAAGGAGTTAACCCTCCTTGCCTGGGCCGTCGAAGACGCCGACCCCGCGCTCATCCACACCGCCATCAAGAACTGGATAGGGCTCGCGCCAGAAGAGCGCTGGTGGCTGTTCACCATGACCAACGCGGCCACCGGTCACGCCCTGCACGGCCGGAACAAGGGCTGGCGCAAGGCGGTACGCTTCGCGCTGACCGAAAATCCGGTGAGTGACAGTCAGGAGCGTCAGGCCGAGATATTCCGTCTGGTGGCAACGGAGGAAGGTAAGGAAGAACCGCCGCCCCGCAAGGTCGCCTCCCGGCGCAAGGCCGCTCACGCAAGGACAGCCGGTGCCTGAACTGTCACCACAACCATTGTTGTTGCGAAATGGACATGGGACGGCCTGAGAAGAGACGCGATTCATCCGCCGACCGACTGCCCACAGTTGGTACGGAAACAGGTAACGGCGCCCCTGATCCGTCATTCCCGCGCAAGCGGGAATCCAGGAAGGGCGGGGTCGGGGAGGCAGAGCCCGTTTCGAGCTTCATCGAGACCCAGTTTCCGGTTTCGCGACTGTCAAAGGAGAGCTACAAGGAACGCAAGGCCAACTACAGCCAAACGCTGACCGGCCTCGGCAAGTGGTGGGGCCGAAAGCCACTCATCCTGGTACGGGCGGTGATTCTCGGGCTACTCATGCCCGCCACCGATGACCCCAGAAAGGACCTGGAGGTTTTCCTTGCACTCTTGACCATGGACGCGGACGGCTTGTGGCGGCGCAAGCAGAAGAATATCCCGCTCAAGGAAGTCTACGGTCGTCTGTCGCCGTCAGAACGGCAGCAGTGGTTTATGGACGCCGCAGACCCAAGCCGTCCGAAACTCAAGCCGGGCCTGAAGTCCGCCGACAAGCAACGGTTGCAACGCATCGTCTTCGACCGGATGAGCTATGACGAAAAGCTGAACTGGTGCGTTCGGCCCGAGCACGTGGATGGCCCCTCACCCGATGCCTGGCAACGCATCAACGAGCACCTTGGCGCGGCGGCGAACTTGACGGAACTGGTGAAAGAGTTGGGCGAGCGCCGTTTCGGACACGCGCCACGGGTTGGCGACGCCTTCTGCGGGGGCGGCAGTATTCCCTTTGAAGCCGCCCGGCTTGGATGCGAAGCCTATGGTTCCGATCTCAACCCGGTGGCCGCGTTGCTCACTTGGGGCGCGCTCAATATCGTCGGTGGCGGCCAAAAGGTTGCCGAGAGCGTCCGACAGGCCCAAGCCGACGTGTTCGACGCCGTCGATCGGCAGATCACGGAATGGCGCATCGAGCACAACGACGTCGGCTGGCGGGCCGATGCCTTCCTTTATTGCACCGAGACGACCTGCCCCGAGTGCGGTTGGCTGGTGCCGCTGGCGCCGAGTTGGGTCATTGGAGAGAAGACGCGAGCGATCGCGCAGTTGCGACCGGAGCCGGAGCAACGGCGCTTCGCCATCGACATCCGCTCCGGCGTCAGCACCGATGACCTGGACACGGCGCGCAACGCCGGCACCGTGAAGCAATCACGGCTGGTATGCCCCAACCCCGGCCACGAGGGCGAGGCATCGACGCCCATGACAGCGATTCGCGGTGATCAGCGTGGCGGGCCTACCTCTGCGGGAACGGGTGCAGGCAAGAAATATGGGCTGCGGCAGTGGGAGAATGACGACATCCTCCCACGGCCGGACGACGTGTTCCAGGAAAGGCTCTACTGCGTTCGCTGGCGGCTGCCGCGCCTGGATGAAGTGCTCTGGGCTGAACAGCAGGCACGGCCATCGTCGGCGTGCAACACTGGCGAGGACGCTGCGTCTGCGACCCCAGAGGGTACCCTCTTTCCCCTGCCGGAATGGGTTGACCGCGAACGCGCGACCGACGCATTGGTTGCCCTGCTCGCGGCTGACGAGCGCTGTGAAGTTGCGGAACTGCGCATACGCGACTGGCGAGCCGAAGACCACGCCCTCGTGGAAGCGCAGCACGAGTTCGAGACTCGAAAGGCGGCAGGTCTCCCAAAGCGCGACCTTGCAGCGGCGATTCAAGGAATCCAACGACTGCGAGAGACCATAATCCAAAGGAACGAACGGGTGAAAGCCCTCGCCAACTCGCTTCCGAAAACATTGTACCGGAGCGTGGATGAGGCCGACCTGGAGCGGGAAGCGCATACACTGACGCTGCTTCGGGAGCGCTTTGCGGAATGGCAGACGCATGGCTACATCCCGAGCCGGGCAATCACACCTGGGGCCAAGACGGATGAGCCGATCCGAACGCGCGGCTGGACATATTGGCACCATCTGTTCAATCAACGCCAGTTGTTATTGGCAGGATTGTTCGGCGAGTTCACCATTGAACACGAAAAATTTAGTCAGCAACAGAGAAGAGCACTCTGTTTGGGATTAGCTCGATGCCTGAACTTTAATAGTCGCCTTACTCGTTGGGTCAACAACGCCGCTAACGAGAAAGGGGCTGACACGTTTGCCAATCAGGCGTTGAACACACTTTACATCTATATATCGCGTCCCTGGCCGCGCATGACATCCATTGTCAATCACATCGTCACCGGCAGAAAGGCGTCAACTAGTAGTGTTTTCTCGCGTGACGCGCGCGAGGAACTAAGCGATGTGGATATATGGATCACGGACCCACCTTACGCCGACGCCATCAACTACCACGAACTCTCCGAGTTCTTCCTCGCATGGTACGAAAAGACCCTGCCGGAGCTCTTCCCGGCATGGTACGCTGACAGCAAGCGCGCCCTCGCCGTCCAAGGTGCCGCCGCCGACTTCCGCCGCAGCATGGTGGACTGCTACCGCAACCTCGCCGCGCACATGCCCGATAACGGCCTCCAGGTCGTCATGTTCACCCACCAGGACGCATCCGTCTGGGCCAACCTTGCCCTTATTTTATGGGCCGCGGGCCTGCGCGTGACCGCCGCATGGACCATCGCGACGGAGACCGACTCAGCCCTCAAGGACGGCAACTACGTCCAGGGCACCGTGTTGATGGTGCTGCGCAAGCAGACCTCCGATGAAACCGCTTTCCTGGACGAGTTGGTCCCGGAAGTCGAGAGTGAGGTGGAGCGACAGCTCGACTCCATGCTCCAACTCGATGACCGGGAGGCCCCGAATTTCTCTGACGCCGACTATCAGCTCGCTGCCTACGCCGCGGCGTTGCGGGTGTTGACCCGGTACGGAGCCATCGAGGACATCGACATCGCCTGGCAACTCTCGCGTGAGCGGGAAGCGGGAGAGGTCAATCCCATCGAACGGATCATCGACGACGCCGTAAAGACCGCGAGCAATTTCCTTGTTCCAAGAGGCATCCCCGATTACCTGTGGCGGCGGCTCGGCCCGGAGGAAAAGCTCTATCTCAAGGGGATCGAAGTCGAAAGCCGCGGCGAGTTCCGGAACGGGGTCTATCAGGAGTTCGCCCGCGGGTTCGGCGTGCGGGACTACCGCGTGCTGCTCCAGACCGCCAAGGCCAACGAAACTCGCCTGAAGACCGCCTCGGAGTTCGGCCGCCGGGAGCTCGGCGGCTCCGCCTTCGGCAACAGCCTCGTCCGCCACGCCCTCTACGCCATATGGCGCGCGGCGGAAAGCGGCGAAGTCGCCGACAGCCTCACTTGGCTGCACACCGAGCTAGCCGACTATTGGACGCAACGCGAAGCGCTGGCTGCGGTGCTTCGCTACCTCACCGCCATCGAAATCGAGCATTGGCGTGACGACGCCTCCGCTGCACGTGTCGTTGCCGGCGCAGTGGAGAACGACCATGTCTGATCTTCGTAAGACAAGGCTGAGAGGCCGCCGATGATCGCCGAGCCTCTCAGCCGCGTTCTCGAAGCCACTGGGTATCTGTCGGACGGTGAGCCTGCCGCACCCAGCGTGATGGTTGCCGGTTCCGCCGAGGCACTCGCCCGTCCGCATCCACCTGATCGGCTCCCTTCTTTCGAGCCGGAAGCCTGGTGGCGGAACAATGCCGACTCTGCCCCTTGGGGCGGCAACGCTTCCGACCTGACGGTTTACTTCAAATACGTGGATGAACCGGATCAGGCGCCGATTGCCGACTGGCAACAGGAGATCTGGAACCGAGGATTCTCTCCTTTGCTGTGGATCGTGTCCCCGGAGCGCGTCGATCTGTACAACGGCTTCGGTGTTCCGAGGCAGCCTGAAGATGCGATTGAGAATCGGCTGAACACATTCAGCCTTCTAGACACAAAGTTGGCGGAACTCGACAGACTCGCCGGCCGATTGGCCATGGAAACCGGTCAATTTTGGCGCAGGGTGGAAGGCGTCAATCGCAAGGACAGTGTCGATAGCCGGTTGCTGCGTGACATCAGCGGACTCGAACGCTCTCTTGTCGAATTGGATCTCGGGCGCGAGGATGCACAGAGCCTGATCGGCCGGTCCATTTTCACCAAATATCTGATCGACCGGCGGATCGTTACCGCCCAGCGTTTAATGAAACTTTGCGGCCACCGGGACCTGCCTCAAGTCTTGCGTGACCGCTCAGCCACTCGAAGCCTTTTCGAGTGGCTTCGAGAGACCTTCAATGGCGACATGTTTCCGCCAGCGCCGAAATCGGTTCCTGCCACCAAGCACCTTGAGCAGGTGGCGAGATTCCTTGAAGCGGAAGACCCTGAAACCGGTCAGATGTCTCTCTTTCCTTACCGATTCGACGTCATTCCGGTGGAGTTGATCAGTGCAATCTACGAACAGTTCGTTCATTCGGCGGCGGATGGGAGCGGCGAGACGCCTTTGCCTGCAAAATCCGAAGGTGCATATTACACGCCATTAGCGGCGGTTTCCCTCGTGCTGGACGAGGTGTTCGACGGCCTGACGGGTCATGAACAGGTTCTGGACCTCACCTGTGGCTCGGGCGTCTTTCTCGTAGAGGCGCTACGAAGGCTCGTGTACCTCAAGTCCAACGGATCGAGGCCGAGTCGCAAGATAATCCGTGATACCCTCTACAAGCAGGTATGCGGCGTGGATGTCAGCAGGGCTGCCGTCCGCATCGCGGCTTTTAGCCTTTATCTGGCGGCGCTGGAGCTGGACCCTGATCCGCAACCCCCACATGCACTCAGGTTCGATCCCCTCGAAGGCAGGACCCTGCTTGTTGGCGACGCAAGACAAATCGAACAGACTCCGGACGGACGAAATGCTCTGACCACTGCCGAGGGTTTACGGAAATTCGACGTCATCGTGGGCAACCCGCCGTGGACCTTCAAGGGAAGAGCCGGAACTGACGCCCGGCGAACTGCCGGATCGCAGACGCCTCTTCAACCCCGTGGTGAAAGTCTCGACTTCGCCTTGCGTGCGCTGAACTTCGCGCACGACAAAACAAGGTTCGGGCTGATCCTGAGCGCGCTGCCATTCTTCAGCCGCAGTTCGACCGGCATCAACGCGGCGCGCAGCCTTGTCGAGGCCCTTGCCCCCGTAACCTTGATCAATCTATCCGATCTTTCCGGTTGGTTGTTCCCCAAGGCCAACATGCCTGCCATGGCCCTCCTCGCCTGCCAGCGCGAGGACTCCGCTGATCGGATGGTCCTTGTGCAAACGTCCTGGTCGGCTGCTGGCGAGCGCAGTCACACCATCGAGGTCGCGCCGAGCGACATCACCACGCTTCCCATCGCAAGCTGGACGCGTCACCAAGGGTTGTTCAAGGCGGCGTTCCTGGGCAGGCGGCACGATCTGCTTTTGTTGGACGATCTCGCTACATCGCACAAGACACTGAAGGACCGCCTGACTACGATCAACTCGGAATTGAAGGTCGGCCTGACGTTCGGAAACCGTAGTGCAAACGCGGCCTTTCTGCACGGACTGCCACTGCTGGGCAGGCTACCCGGCGACCGCAAACTTAACTCCGGTCGCGATCTTAGGCATTTCTCCATGCCTACAGATCTTCCCCATTTCCGTGAAGAACTTGTGGAACGCGCGCGTGAACGAAGTATCTACGAAGCCCCGCTTCTGGTTGTGGAAGAGTTCCTGCGAAAGACACCGCGACCCCTGGTCGCCGTTTCCGAAGAAGCCGTAGTGTTCACCAAGGCCTACTTCGGCGCCTCCTTTTCCGCCAAACATGCCGGGGTCGCGCATTTGCTGGCAGCTATCCTTGGTTCGGCGCTGGCCTCTTGGTACTTCATCATGACGGCATCCACTTTCGGAGTGTGGAAACGGCGACTTCTAACCAGCGACATCACCTCCTTGCCCGTACCCGATCTGGAAAATGCGGCCAATTCCGACCTTGGCCGGCACATTGTCCAACTGGCACGGTCCTTCCGGGGCAACACACCCGATGATGACGGTTGGCGAACGCTCGACGAGGCTGTCTTCGACCTTTACGGACTGGATGAGACAAATCGAGTCGTCGTGCGGGACGGCCTGTTTCGAGCAGGCTGGCAGTGGAAGCAGGGACGGCTTGAATCCGTCACACCGGCTGGCACGGACCATCTTCAGGACTATGCACGTGCGTTTCTTTCCACCATGGACGTATGGCTGTCGGCGTCGAACCGTCGTCGAATGCGCGCTGAAATTTTTGCGCTTGAAGACAACGACCCGCTCAGGGTCATTCGGTTCGTGTTGGAGGATACGCCCGGTCCCTCGGTGATGGAGGTGGTGCCTCCCGACGGTCCGCTCAAACAGGTGCTTGCACAGATAGGTGAACGCACACAGGTTCAGATCACCGACGCCTTGGTCGGCTTGCGCGATCTGCGAGTACACGCAAGGGACGAGGTCTCCATCATCAAGCCCGCGGCGCGCCGGCATTGGTTGGGCGTCTGCGGCCTGGAAGATGCGGATGCGGTCGTAAAGGACAGCGTTCACGGTAGCCACACAACGTGAAGTACGACGTTCCTCGGCGACATGGCGTTCGTGGACTGCAGTGCATTGACATCCAGCGTGAACGCTGCGACGCGATTCTGCAGATTCTCCTCGCGGGCTGGGCACGGGCGATTGCCTCGCCAGACGCGCATCGCGAGGCGGGCGAGGTAGCCATAACAGAATGTCTTCGGACCGGCATGAGAGAGGCGCTGGCGGAGATGACCGGTGATTGGCGCAGAAATCTGACTGTATTGCCGGGGACCGAGTCTCGGTCGAGCGCTGCGGTTTTGACGCCTGACGGACGAACGGACATCCCTATCTTCTTTCAAGACATTCGCGAGAAATACGATGAACACGACCCTCACGCAATTATCGAGTGCAAACGCGTGGCAGGAAACGACGCCAATCTCTGCCGCCAGTACGTCGTCGAGGGTATCGACCGTTTCGAGAACGGAAAGTATGCGGGTAGTCACGCGGTGGGTTTCATGACCGGATACCTGTTGTCGGGCGACGCCGGTGCCGCAGTGGCGGGCATCAACCGGTACCTGGCCCGCACAAGACGCGGGCGCGAGCATCTTCGGCCGTCCACCATCGTCAATGCGTTTTGGGCGCGGAGCAGCCGTCATCCGAGACCAAGCCGACCCACGCCCATCGACCTCCATCATGCGTTCCTCGGTTTTCACCCGGTTCCGTGCTGATCGCCCATGCTCAAGCGATACTCCTCTCGCCGCAAGCCGCTGGACGCCGGCTTTCTGACCAACCGGCTTACCAGAGCCAGGTCCTACGACCGCATCGCCGGCTACTTCTCGTCGTCCATCCTCGAAGTCGCGGGCGAGGCGTTGGAAAGCATCGAAGGCAAGGTGCGGGTCGTGTGCAATTCCGGCCTCTCCCGTGCTGACGTGGAGGTCGCCAAGGCGGCACAGGCGGCCATGCGCCGCGAATGGTGCGATTCCGGTCCGGAACATCTCGGCGTCGCCGCCAAGCCGCGCTTCAAGCGGCTCTACGACTTCCTCCGTTCAGGGAAGATCGAGATTCGCGTCTTGCCCGATGACGTCTTCGGCCTGATCCACGGCAAGGCGGGCGTAATCACCCTTGCGGATGGACGGCGGACCTCCTTCCTGGGCAGCGCCAACGAATCCAGGACCGCGTTTCGTCTCAACTATGAACTCATTTGGGAGGACGACTCACCGGAGGCGGTGTCGTGGGTTCAGGAAGAGTTCGATGTCCTCTGGTCTTCGCCCTTCGCGGTTCAACTCGCGGACTTCGTCGTGCAGGACCTCGACCGGCTCTCGCGCCGTGAACTGGTGCGGGACGTCGATCATTGGCGAGACGAACCAAACCCTGCATCGGCTGTCATCGAGTCGCCCGTCTACCGAAAAGAAGTCGGCCTGTGGGAGCACCAGAAACACTTCGTGAAGCTCGCTTTCGACGCTCATCGGGGTCCACACGGTGCACGCTTCGTGTTGGCTGACCAGGTTGGGCTCGGAAAGACCCTCCAACTCGCGATGACGGCCCAACTGATGGCCTTGGCAGGCGACGGGCCAGTGCTGGTCCTGGCCCCCAAGCCGCTGCTTCAGCAGTGGCAAGACGAACTCGACACGTTGCTCGGATTGCCATCGGCGATCTGGGATGGCGGCCAGTGGGTGGACGAGCAAGGCGTGGAACATCCTGGGACGGGCGAAGAGTCCGTTCGGAGCTGTCCGCGTCGGGTCGGGATCGTGTCCACAGGGTTGATTACGCGCGGCGGCGACGCGGTGGAGTTGTTGGCGAACATGCGTTTCGAATGCGTGATTCTGGACGAAGCCCACAGAGCGCGGCGCCGGAACTTCCGCATGAACCAACCGTGGGCATCAGCCAAGCCGAACAATCTCCTGCACTTCCTGCAACGGATCTCGCCGCGCACAAAGAGCCTGTTGCTCGCCACTGCAACCCCGGTGCAACTGCATCCCATTGAGGCCCATGATCTGCTCGATGCCCTGGCGCGAGGCTCGGAAGCCGTGCTGGGCGCTCCGGGAAGCCGCTGGCGCCGCCCACGGGAGTCCCTCGACATGCTCCTGAGAAAGACGTCTCCACCCGTCGATTTCCACGAGCGTTGGGAGTGGGTCCGCAATCCCCTGCCCCCACGCACGGAGGACAAGGACTTCGAGATGTTGCGTCGGTCGCTTTCCCTGTCGGACGACGACGCGTATGCGCCGGGGAAAGCGGTGGAGATGTTGCGTCCACCCGACAGGCAGCGGATCGAAAACGGATTCGAACGCTTTATCGAGCGCCACAGTCCCTATATCCGCACCATCGTCAGACGCACCCGGGAGTATCTGGAAAGCACCATCGATCCCGGCACGGGCGAGCCCTACCTCGCGCCCGTAAGGATTCGGTTGCACGGCGAGTCGGACGACGACGCGATCAAATTGCCGCCGTTCCTGGAGGACGCCTACTCTCTCGCGGAAGAATTCTGCGGGCTGCTGGACAAGCGTACGAACGCCGGGCTCTTCCGTACCGTACTGCTACGCCGGATCGGCAGCACCATCGAGGCAGGACGACTCACGGTCACGAAAATCCTCCACGACGGAGAACTGCGCAACGACCTCAACGATGACGACGAGACGGATGACCGGATTGGCGCCCTGACGAGCGAAGAACGCCAACTGCTCTCGCGGCTCGCCCAGGCAATGGAAGCGAACCGGGACCAGGACCCGAAATACGCCGCCGTCAAGGGTTTGCTCGTGGACGACGGTTGGTTGGCGCGCGGCTGCATCGTCTTCAGCCAGTACTACGACTCGGCATGGTGGCTGGCGAACCAACTCACGCGCGAGTTGCCGGATGAAACCATCGGCATCTACGCTGGTATGAACCGTTCGGGCGTGGTACGCGGCGGGATTTTCGAGCGCCGGCATCGCGACTCGTTGAAAGAAGCCGTGCGCCGGGGCGAACTGCGGCTGCTGCTTGGCACGGATGCGGCCTCGGAAGGGCTGAACCTGCAACGATTGGGCGCCCTCATCAACCTGGACCTACCCTGGAATCCCTCCCGCCTCGAACAGCGCAAGGGCCGTATTCAGCGCATCGGGCAGGTTCGCCCTGAAGTCGATGTCTACAACCTGCGTTACACGGGCTCGGTGGAGGATCGTGTGCATCAGCTCCTATCGCAACGGCTGCAAAACATCTCCGGCCTGTTCGGGCAGTTGCCGGACACGCTCGAAGACGTCTGGATCCAAGTCGCCCTGGGTCGGATGGAGGAAGCGAGAAGGACCATCGACATGGTGCCGGAGAAACACCCGTTCGAGATCCGGTACCATGAGATCAAGCCCATCGATTGGGAATCGTGCGCGCAAGTGTTGGACGACGACGCAAAACGGCAGACCCTGGCCCGTGGATGGAAGTCGTAGGGGAGTTCTCTACGAGGCGGACGCTCCCGTCACTCCGCCGGAATCTCCACGATCACGTCGCCGAGCACCTTGGCGACGCAGCCCAGGCGGTCGGCGTCGTCGGATTCGAGCATGGACAGCGTGAGCTCTTCGTTGTCGTCCATGGGGCTCAGGTTGTTCTGGCCCGCGAGGATCTTCACCTTGTCGGTGCCGCAGATGGCCTCGGTGCAGTCGTGGCGCAGCTTGACGCCGTTGCGGATCGCGGCCACCAGGATGGTGGTGCCGTCGTCGACCTCGAAGCTCTGTCCCAGGGGCATGAAAGTGACTTTGGGCATGGCGGGTTTGTAGGAGACGGCCGGAGGGATGTCAAGTTTCGCCCTCAGTTAGAGGTCCACCACCATTCCATCCTCGGCGGTCCGGATGGGCAGCGACCGGCGCCGCGCCAGCATCTCCTCCCCCATGTGCGTCAGGATCAGCCGCTTGCACTCCAGGCGGTCACGGTGGGCGGCGACCTGGACGTAGCTCATGTGCGACGTGGACGGATCGTCGTAGAAACAGCATTCGCAGATGAACAGGTCCACGCCGCGGCTGTGCGTGACGAACTGGTCCGTCCAGCTCGAATCGCCCGAAAAGAGCACGGTGCGGCCCGCCGCCGTCACCCTGAGTCCCAGGGACACGGCGTCGGTCTGGTGCGGCACCCGGAAGGCCAGCACCTCGGCGCCGGCCACGGCGGTGACGGTGTCGGGATGAAGCTCGGTGAAGGCGGCGAAGGGCAGTTCCTTCTCGCCGTACATCAGCCTCATGAGGGCGCGCACGCGCTCTTCGGTGCCCGGCGGTCCGGCCACCTCCAGCGGACGCGTGCGCGGCTTGTCGTAGAGGTAGTGGATGAAGAAGAAGGGCAACCTGCCGAAGTGGTCGCCGTGCAAGTGGCTCAGGATGACCGCGTCGAGATTGGCGGGGTCCAGGCCGGCGCGCCTGAGGGCCGGGAGGGTCGAGGGGCCGCAGTCCAGGAGATACAGGTGCGACCGATGCTCCAGGAGGTACGCGGTCTGGTTCCGGCCGCCGCTGCCGAAGGCGTCCCCGGACCCGAGAAAGTGGACTTTCACAGGGGCAACACTACCAGCGCCCCGCCGACCTTGGCAATGAGCGGCGGGTCTGCCACATTCCCCAAAGATTCTGGTGGACGCACCCTTCGACCAGCTCGACGCCGCCGTAGCGGGGCGCAATCGAAGGCGCCGATGCCCGCGGTTCCATGAACATCGTTCTCGGCCCCCATCACCCGCACCTGGAAGACGCCCTCGCCACCGAGGTCCGCACCCTGCACGCGCGCGACCGGCTCGCCCCGCTCTTGCTGGTGGTGCCCTCGGAGACGTTGCGCCGGCGGGTCAAGACCCTGCTCGCCCATGAGCACCGCCTCCATCTCCTGAACACCCACATCCTCACCTTCTCCCGACTCACCCTGAACCTGTTTCACGAGGCCCATGGACCGGAAACGCCGACCCTGCGCGACGCGACCTTCATGGAAGAGGCCCTGAAACGCGTGCTCCCGGACCACGGTCGGTTCGCGCGCATCGCCGACAACGAGGGCGGCTGCGCCGCGCTGTGGCAAAGCCTGCGCGACCTCAAGGACGCCATGGTGGATCCGGAGCCGGCGCTGGACGCGTTGCGGGAAGGCCATTTCGCCGGCCGGGACCGTGACGCGCTGCACGATCTCTTCGCGTTGCACCGGGAGGTGACGCGACGCTTCCCGGAGTGGCGGGCGCGGGATCACCAGGACCTCGACGGCCTGGCGGCGCGCGAGGCTCCGCTGTCGCGCTGGCTCGGGGGGTTCGAGCGCATCTGCTACTACGGCTTCTACGACTTGACCCAGACGCAGTTGGAACTCTTCCGGAACATCGCCGCCAACCATCCCGTGACACTGTTCTACCCCCTTGCCCAGGGATGTCCGGAATGGTCTTTCGCCCAGGACTTCTTCGACCGCTACCTGCGCGGCCTCGCCGGCGCGGACGAGGTCGTGGATCTGCTGGACGGCGGCAGCGACAGCGTTGCGGTCTCCGGCGGCCCGGAACGGCACGACCCGGGCCGCCGGGAACGAGACGCGCGCGCCATGGCGGGAGACGGCCTTCGAAAGCCGGGGATTCTGCCCGGCCCGGCGCCCCGCGGCGAGGTCCTCGGTTGCGCCAACCCGCGGGACGAGGTCCTCACCGTGGCCAAGCACCTGCTCCGCCTCGTGGAGGAGGAAGGGCTCGATTTCCGGCACGCGGGAGTGGTGGCGCGGACGCTCGAACCCTACCTGCCGTGGATCCGCGAAATCTTCCCCGCGCACGGCATCCCGTTCCACACGCCGGCGCAGGAGCCACTCCGGCGCTCCCAACGGGTCCGCGCCGTGCTGGCGCTGCTGGACCTCCCGGTCCGGGACTACCCGCGCGCCGCGGTCATCGACCTGCTCGCGTCCCATCACTTCAACTTCGCCGGCGTCCTCGACAGGCCGGTGGAACCCCGTCCCGAGCTGTGGGACGTCGCCACGCGCTCCCTGGGCATCGGCCGCGGCATGGGCGAGTGGCGGCGCCTGGAGCGCTACCGCGATACGAGCCTTGAACTCAACCTGGTGGACGAAGAGGAAGAAGGCCGGCACCTGCGCGTCGACCCGCGACAACTCCGCGCGCTGCTGGACGCGGTCGAAGCCCTGCACGCCGATCTGGGCGCCCTGCCACGGGAAGGCGCGTGGTCCGATCTCGCGGCCCGCTGGCACGCGCTCATCGAGCGCTTCCTGGTCCCGAGCCCGGATGAAGGCGAGGCCGAGGTGACCCGTGCCATCGACGACGCTTTCGCGGGGCTCGCGGCCCTGGACGCCGTCGGCGAAAGGGTGTCGTTGCCGGACTTCGTCGCGGCTCTGCGCAAGGCCCTGGACCGGGCCTCGGTGCCGCTGTCGGGCGTGCCCGTGCCGGGCGTGCAGGTGCTGGATGCCGGCGCGGCCCGGGGCATCCCGTTCCGCGCCCTCTTCCTCGTGGGCATGAACGAAGGCGTGTTCCCCCGCACCATCCGGGAGGACCCGTTCCTGCCGGACCGCGCCCGGCGCACGCTGGAAACCGTGCTGGGCTACAAGACTTCCTCGAAGCTGGCGGGCTACGACGAGGAGAAGCTGCTGTTCGCCCTGCTGTGGGACGCGGCCGGCGAGCGTTTCTGTTGCACGTGGTCCCGGGCCGATGCGGCCGGGCGCGCGCTGGCCCCGTCCTGGTACCTCCGCGCGGTGGCTCCCGCCACGGACACGGAGGGCGGCGGCATGGAGTCCCGATCCATTCCCAAGAGCGTCCTCGGCAAGCGCGACACGCCACCCTTCGACGATCCCCGATGGCTCCTGCCCGAGGAGTTGGCGGTGCGCCGGGCGCTCAGCGGCGAGGACCCGCGGCCGCTTGCGCGAATCGCCGGCGCGTCCATGGAGAACCTCGACAGGAGCCTGGCGGCCATCCACGCGCTCGACGACGGCGCCGGCGTCCCGGGACCGTTCGACGGGGTCACCGGGCCGCTGCCTGAAGCGTGGGACCGGCTCCTGGAACGCCGGATCTCGCCGACGACGCTCGAAGCCTACGGTCGCTGCCCCTTCCAGTACTTCGCCGGCCGCGTGCTTCGCCTGGAACGGCTGGAGCGGCCCGAGTGGACCGCGCCGATCCAGGCGCTGGAACAGGGACAGATCTGTCACGAGATCCTGCAGGCGTTTTTCGGCGACCTTGACCGCGCCCTCGGGGACGGCTGGCGCGAGTGGCTCGACAGCGCCGCCGCCCGGGTCCTGTCCGCCTTCGAGGAACGCAGCCCCACGGGCTACCCGGCAGTCTGGGAAGCCGCCAAGGGAGAGTTGCTGGCCATGCTGCGGGAGGCGGTGCGGGTGGATCGGGAGGAAATGGCGGTCTCGGGCTTTCGCCCCGTGGGATTGGAAATGGACCTCGCCGCGCAACTCGATGCGGACTGGCCGGAAGACCTGCGCGGGCTCCCGCTTCAGGGCCGGCTCGACCGTGTCGATCACGATGCGCGGGGCGGCCGGTTCCGGGTCATCGACTACAAGTACAAAAGCGGCAGGGCACCCGGAGCGGTGGACAATAATCCCGTGCTCGCCGCGCTCCAGGGGCGCAGGTTGCAACTGCCAATCTACCTGCTGCTGGCCGCCGGCGACGAAATCGGCCGGGAAGCGGGCGACGCGGGGGCCGTCGACGCGGCTTGGTACTTCCTGGCGCCGCGCTGGGAGAACGGGCCGTTGGTGGCGAAGAAGCTTTCGGGACAGTCGTGGCGCGAGCCCGCGGGCGCGAAGATTCGCGACACGGTCGCGCACCTGCTCAGGGGCATGCGGGACGGCGAGTTCCCCTTGGTGCAAGGCGACTACTGCCGCTTCTGCCAAGTAAGGGAAATCTGCCGCAAGGACCACTTCCCGTCGGCTTCGCGCGCCGCCCGACATCCCGCGGCGGAGGCGCTGGCGCGCATCCGGCAGATGAAGCTCACGGGGGAGGCCGGAACGTCATGACGACTCTGCCCGCGGACCATCGGGAACGCCGGCTTGCCACCACCACCTTCGAGCGCAACGTGGTGGTGACCGCGGGCGCCGGCACCGGCAAGACGACCCTGCTGGTGGAGCGCTGCGTCAACCTGCTGATGCGCCGGGAGCCCGCGCCAGTGCGCGTGACCGAGCTTGTGGCCCTCACCTTCACCAACAAGGCGGCCAACGAGATGAAAGCGCGCCTGCGCGACCGCCTGGAAGCGCTGGCCGGGATGGCAGCGTCCTCGCGGCGGCCGGTGGAAGACGCCGGGACGGAGGACGCCGGGACGGAAGAGATCAGCGCCCTGTGCGAACGCTACGGTCTCACGCCGGACGATGTCCGCGGCCGCGCCGACATGGCGCTGGCGGACCTGGAGCGGGCCCAGATCGGCACCATCCACGGCTTCGCCGCGTCGCTACTCCGGCTCTATCCGCTGGAGACCGGACTGGATCCCGGGTTCCGCGAAGACGACGAACGGCTTCTGCGGAGACACTTCGACACGTCCTGGGGCCTGTGGCTCGACGGCGAGCTGTCGAGCGCCGGGCCGAGGACCGGGGAGTGGAAACAGGTCCTCGCGCGCTTTCCGCTGGAACAGATCGGGGAGCTGGCGCTGGGCCTGTGCGCGGAGAACGTGGATCTGGAGGGAATCCGGCGCAACGGCGCATCCGGGGACTCCGCGGACGTCCTTGGGCAGTGGCTGGGCGATCTGGATGAAACCGTAACGGACCTCATCGCGCGCCACCCGGAACAGCGGAGGAACGAGCAGGCGCTGGCGGCGGCGGGGGAGGTGATCCGGTCGATGCGCACGGCTCCCGCCGAAGCCGTTGCCGTCGATCCCGACGACTTGAACCTTCTGCAATGGAAACCATCCCCCGTGAAGGGGTGGAACGATGAGGATCTCGAACGCGCCCGCGCCCTCTTGAAGGCCGCCGGTGCACTGGTTCGGGTCGACCACGGGCAAGTGGACCAGCTCTGTGCCCTGTTGACGCCCTTTGCCCGTGAGTGTCGCGCGGACTTCACCCGCAAGGGCCTGGTGACCTTCGACGGACTGCTGGTGCGCGCCCGCGACCTGCTGCGCGACCACCCGCGCATCCGCGAGGAGCTGAAGGACCGCTACAAGGCCATGCTGGTGGACGAGTTCCAGGACACGGACCCGCTCCAGTACGAGATCCTGCTGTGGCTGTGCGAGGAGCGGTCCCAACGCGCGGCGACCTGGCGCGACATCCGCCTGGCCCCGGACAAGCTCTTCGTGGTGGGGGACCCCAAGCAATCCGTCTACGGGTTTCGCGGCGCCGACATCGAAGCTTACCTGAAGGTCATCCAGGAAGTGATCGTAGCCCAGGGAGGGGTCCGCTACCCGCTGACCGCCAACTTCCGCAGCGACGCCCGCATCCTGGACGTGGTGAACGGCGTCTTCCGGAACCTGATCCGGGAAGAACCCGGGCTTCAGCCGGAGTACATCCCGCTCCAACCCGGCCACGAGACCGTAGCCGAGGCGACCTCCGTTCACCCCGAGCCCTTCGGCCAAGCTCAGGACAGGCCCTTCGACAAGGCTCACGAGAGGCTCGGCCGACGGGCCCAGGACAAGCTCGGCGGAGCGCCGGCTGAACAGCGTCGCGGAGACCCATCGGCCGGGCCGGGTTCAAGGCCGGTGCGGCTGCGCCGGGTAACCGCGGCGGACCGCAAGCTGAATGCCGAAGGCGCGCGCCGGCTGGAGGCGGAGTCCCTGGCGCGCTGGCTCGACGAGGAGGTCCTGGGCCGCGCCTCCTTCCACGATCGAGACGGCAACCTCGTGCGCGCGCAACCCGGCCACATAGCCTTCCTCCTGCGCGCCCTGACCAACGTGCAGGTCTACCTGGACGCGCTGCGCCGGCGCGGTATCGGCTACGTCGTGGAAGGCGAGCGTGACTTCTACGCCACACAGGAAGTCGTCGACACGGTCAACCTGCTGCGGGCCATCGACAACCCGCATGACCGTCTGGCCCTGGTGGGAGTGCTGCGCTCGCCGCTGGGCGGGCACGACGACGTCGAGATCTACGAGTTGAGCCGGAAGAACCTCCTGGGCTACCGCGCGGCCGCCGGCCACCGCTGGGTGGACCTGCCCCGGACGACCCTGGATCTCTATCGGCGCCTCGACCGCCTGCACCGCGAGGCGCGTTTCCTGGAGGCCGGGCAAGCCGTGCGGCGGGTATTCAACGAACTGCCCCTGTCCGTCCTGGCGGCGAGCACGGGGGCGGGCCAGCAGGCCGTGGCCAACCTGGAGAAGATCCGGCTCGTGGCCGAGGAGACCAGCGCCGAAGGCAGCGGCACCCTGAAGGACGTGGTCGCCGAGCTGGAACGCCGGGTCCTGGATCGGGAGAACGAGCCCGAGAGCCCGCTGGAGGAAGAGACCCTGGACGCCGTGAGGATCATGAGCATCCACCGCGCCAAGGGTCTGGAGTTCCCCATGGTCGTGCTCGCGGACGCCATGGGCGGCACCGGGAGCAACCGTTCTCCGGAGGCCGAGGTGCGGCGGGACTGGGCCACGGGGCTGACGGGGTTGCGCATCGGCGAGCTGTCGGGCCTCGCCGGCGTCTATCTCGATGCGAAACGGCGCCAGAGGGAGGCGTATGAGCGCAGCCGGCTGCTTTACGTGGCCATGACCCGGCCGCGGGAGCGGTTGGTCATTTCCTTCGCTGAAAGGGAGCGGGCGCCAAGGGCTCCGAGCGATAGCCTGCTGGCCATGCTGGACGTGGCCACGGGCGTGAACCTCGCCCAGGCCAAGCCTGGAGTCGTTCCCTGCGACCTGGGGGAGTTGGAAGTCGAAGTGGTGGAGGAGGACGCGGCGGCCGGGAAACGCGACAGCCGACAGCCGGCGGCGCCGGATACGGATGACTGGACGTGGTACGAAGACCTGTGGCGCCGGCGCCGGGAGGACCGCGAAGCCCGCCGCCAGACCCCGCTGTTCATCACTCCCACCCGCCTCAAGGCCGCCGGCGAGGCGGCGGAAACGGACATGGCGCAGCCCCGCGCCGGAGGCACACCCGATGGCCAGCGCATCGAGCGCGACACCGCGCTGGTGCTCGGGACGCTGGCCCACAGGGTGCTGGAGCACTGGGACTTCCGGACGCGGCACGTCGAGGAGGACCTTGACGAAGCCGTGGCCCGGCTTGCGCCCGCCCTGCCCGCGGCGGAGAAGCAGATGGTCATCCGGGAGCTGAAGAAGATCTGGACCACCCTGGCCCGTTCCGAGGTCTATGACGAGCTTGGGTCCGCGCGCATCCTGGGACGCGAGATGCCTTTCGTCATGCCCTGGAACGGGCAGGTCATGGAAGGCGTCATCGACCTGGTCTACGAACGGGACGGGCGGCTCTACGTGGCGGACTACAAGACCGACCAGGTTGCCGCCGACGACGTCGGCCGTATCATGAACGACTACCGCCACCAGGCGGAAATCTACACCGAAGCCGTGCGGCGCGGCCTGGACCGGGAGGTGGCGGCCTTCCGGCTGATCCTGCTGCGGCTGGGGCGGGCCGTGGACGTGTCACCGGGACCGGCGGCGGAGACCCGCGCGCCATGAGGAGCCGGCCGCACATCACCTGGGGTGGGAACATCATCAAGGCCGCCCTGGTAGGGACCCGTACGCCATGAGGAGCGAACCCCACATCACCGCGGCGGGCATGCTCGCCCGGCTCGGGGTCAAGCCCGGCGCCATGGGAAAGGTGGCCCTGGTGCCAGGCCCGCGCGAACGGGCGGCGCGGCTGCGGCTCGCCCTCGACAACCCGCGCAAGACCCTCGCCTTCCAGGACTACGAAATGCACACCGGCACCCTGGCCGGGCGCCGCGTCACCGTGGGCAACGGCGGTCGGTACTCCGCGGACACCGCCATCACCACCGAGCTGCTGTGTGCCGCCAGCGTGGAAACCCTGGTGCGGGTGGGGAGCTGCGGCTCGCTGCAGGGAGGCGTCAAGCTGGGCGACGTCGTCATCGCCACGGGGGCCGTGCGCGGGGACGGCGCCAGTCCCCGCTACGTCGGCGACGACTTCGACACCTTGTCCCACCCGCGCGTGGAGGACGCGCTGACGCGCGCAGCCAAGAGTCTCGGCGTGCCGGTCCACCACGGCCGCGTGTTCACCACCGACGCGTTGTTCCGGGAAACGCCGGAACTGCTGGCCGACCTGGAGCAACAAGGCATCACCGCCATCGACATGGTGACCGCCGCTTTCCTCACCGTGGCCCAGGTCAAGGGCGCCAGGGCCGGCGCCGTCCTCGCGGTTTCCGACGAGTGCGTCACCGGCAAGCTCGGCTTCCACGGCCCGCCGGCCCGCGAGGCCGAGAAGCACGCCATGGAGATCGCCCTCAAGGCGGTGGAATGGCTCTGACCCGGCGCGCCGGCCTCCGGCGTGCCCGGGCGGGGCGCCGGCGCAGGGTTTCTTGTCGTCGGCAAGGCACGATGCCTTGTAGGGGCGACCCGCGGTCGCCCCGACCCGCGGTCGCCCCAGTGGCGGACACCACGCGAGGAAGACCCCGGGTCAAGCCCGGGTGACGTAACCCCGCCGGGGGCGAAAACGACCCGCGAATCATCCCGCTTGTTTGCGGGACGCGACACGGGTGACCCGGCGGCGGGAGAGAATCCATGGCACAGCGTTCGAGAAGCACGCGGGCCGAGATCATCCATTGGGGCGAGAAGCTCTTCGAGCGCCGCCTGGTGAGCGGATGGGGCGGCAACCTCAGTTGCCGCTTCGGCCGGGACCGCTTCCTGGTAACGGCGAGCGGAGCCGCCCTGGGTTTCCTCAAGGCCGCGGACGTCGTCGAGATCGACGCCCGCGGCCAAGCCGTCCGGCCGGACCGGCAACCGTCCAGCGAAACCCCGCTCCATCTGGCCGTCTACGCGGCCACCGGCGCCCGCGCGGTGGTCCACGTGCATCCCCCCGAGATCGTCGCCGGTTGCAGAGACATCGAGGAATTCGTACCGTTGAGCTTCGAAGAGGAGTACACTCTGGGCCGCGTGCCCGTCATCGCTCACGAAGGCCCGACCGTCGCCGACCCGGAACCGGTGGCGGAGGCCCTGCGCCACCACCCGGTGGTGATCCTGCGGGGCCACGGCACGGTGTCCCGCGGCCGCGACCTCATGGAGGCATTCCTCGTCACCGATCTGCTGGTGGAAGCCGTGCGCTGCCGGCGCATGATGGCGGACGACGCGTAACGGACCGCGCCCTGCTCCGGACGATCACGTTCCGAAAAGGAGGAAAAACCATGAGACCGTATCTCCGCTCACTGCTCCGTGTCGCCCTCGCGGCGGGCATCACCCTGTTCACCGTTGCCGCCACCGCAGCCTCGGCCGAGGACTTCTACAAGGGCAAGACCATCCGCATCATCGTGGGCTCCGCCCCTGGCGGGGGCTTCGACACCTACGCGCGCCTGGTGGCCCGGCACATCGGCAAGCACATACCCGGGGCGCCGCGAACCCTGGTGACCAGCATGACCGGTGCCGGCAACCTCATCGCCGCCAACTACATGTACAACAAGGCCAAGCCCGACGGCCTCACCATCGGCCACTGGGTGGGGACCTTGGTGCTGCAGCAGGTGCTGGGGAACAAGCGGGTGCAGTTCGACGCCCGGAAGTTCGAGTGGATCACCGTCCCCAAGCCCAGCTACACCGCGTGCATCGTGGCCAAGGACAGCGGCATCACCAACGTCGAACAGTGGCTCGCAGCCGAGAAGCCTCTGAAGCTCGGCGGCATGGGGCCGGGAAGCTCCATCTCGGACATCCCCAGGCTAGTGGGAGCCATCACCCCGGTTCCGTATCAGTTGATCGAGGGCTATGGCGGCGCCGCCAGGATCCGCCTGGCCATCGAGAAGCGCGAGGTCTTCGGCGGCTGCTGGAGTCCCGACGTCATCCTCTCCTTCTGGCCCAAGCGGATCCCCGGAGAGCTGAACTTCGTCGTGCAGGTCGGCGTCGGGCGGCACCCCAGGCTCGCCGGCGTGCCCAACATCGTCGAACTGGCCAAGACCGAGGAACAGCGCCAGTTGGCCAACGTCGTCGGGCGCAACGCCCACGAGATCCTGAGAGCCTTCTCCCTGCCGCCGGGCACGCCGAAGGACCGCGTGGAGCTCCTGCGCAAGGCCTTCGCCGCCACCTTCAAGGACCCCGAGCTGATGGCCGAGGCCAAAAAGGCCAATCTCATCATCAACCCGATTCGCGGCACACGGGTCGTGGAGGCGGTGAACGAGTTCTTCCAGCTCGATCCCGAGCTGATGGTCAAGCTGAAGGACATCCTGGTGCCGAAGCGGTAAGGGCGGCGCGGCGGCGGCAGAGGGAAAAATTCCAGTGTCCGAGCACAGTTTCGTCACAGCCTGTTTCGCGGGAATCACCCATGCCGGCTTTCGGCCGACACACAGGCCGTTGAAAAGGAGACTTCGGCCCCCTCTCCGTCATTCCCGCGGAAGCGGGAATCCAGGGGCGGTGGTGTGGCGGCCCCATTGCCCCAGGCCCTACCCCGCCCGGATTCCCGCTTCCGCGGGAATGACGGAGAAGGGGCGGGAATGACGGAGAGGGGGCGGGAATGACGGAGAGGGGACCGGGAATGACGTATTGGGGGGCGGAAATAACGTATTGGAGCGCCGGGAATGACGAAGACGGACGTCTGTAACTACCTGAATTCATCGGATAAGATTCGGTAAAGGAGGAATCCATCATGCGTTTGGACGGAAAGGTGGCGATCGTGACGGGCGGCGGCATCGGCATTGGCCGGGCCTACTCCAAGGCGCTGGCGCAGGAAGGCGCCAAGGTAGCCGTGGCCGACATCCAGGTGGAGGCGGCCACGCAGGTGGCGGCGGAGATCAAGAAGGACGGCGGCGAGGCCATCCCCGTGGCGGTGGACGTCTCATCCCCGGAGAGGACCCGCGAGATGGCCGACGCGGTGCTGAAGGAGTACGGGCGCATCGACATCCTGGTGAACAACGCCGGCCTCTACACGGCGCTCACGAAGAAGTCCTTCATGGAGATCCCCGAGGACGAGTGGGACCGGGTCATGGCGGTGAACGTCAAGGGCCTGTTCCTGTGCGTGCAGGCGGTCTATCCGGCCATGAAGGCGCAGGGCAAGGGGAAGATCATCAACATCTCCTCGGGCACCATCCTGGGCGGGACGCCGATGTTCCTGCACTACGTCTCGTCCAAGGCCGGCGTGCTCGGATTCACCCGGGCGCTGGCGCGGGAGATCGGTCCCGACGGAATCAACGTCAACGCCATCATGCCCGGCCTCACCATCTCGGGCGACAACCAGGAAGGCGTCACCACTCCCCAGCAACTGGAGAACCGGCGCAAGAGCCGCGCCTTCCAGCGCGACCAGTACCCGGACGACCTGGTTGGCACGGTGATCTTCTTGTCTTCCGACGACAGCGACTTCGTCACCGGCCAGTCCATCAGCGTGGACGGCGGCCAGCACATGCACTGAAGTTCGGTGCTCATCCGAACATGCTATCTGGAACCCGCATCGATCCCCGTCGCTTTCTCCTGAGTCATTCCCGCGGAAGCTTGCCCTCGACCCCAATCGGGGGCGGGAATCACCCATGTCGGCTTGCAGCCGACACAAAGGGGAATGAAAATGGGGCGTCGGCCCCCCCAATGAGTCATTCCCGCGGAAGCGGGAATCCAGGGGTGGGGGGTGTGGCGACCTCATTGCCCGGCCCCACCCCGCCTGGATTCCCGCTTCCGCGGGAATGACTCATTGGGTGTAGCGGGATTCCGTAACTACCAGAAATCATTGAACAGGATTTTATTTTCATATCAATGACGATCAGAGAGGTGACGGTGGTGAGGTAAGACTGACGGATTCGATCTGAGCGTCAGTACGTATCGAACATCCGCTGGATGGCGTCGGGGTCTTCGGTGGCACTGAGGGCCAGGGCCAGCAACACCCGTGCCTTCCAGGGCTGGAGGTTGTCAGCGGTGACGACGCCGCGCTGGCGCAAACCCGGACTCCGGGCCACCCTCCCCGAACCGACCCGGCTGCCAATGCACACGACCACGCCTTTCTCCCGGGCGCGGGCGAAGGCCTCGTCCTGAGCCGGCGTGGGACGGCCCGCGCCGGTGGCGGCGCAGACGATGCCTCTGGCGCCGGCCGCCACGCAGGCGTCGATCATGGCGCCGTCGGCGCCCGCGTGCGACACGACGACATCGACCCGGGGCAGGGACTCCAGCCGCGCCACGTCGAACTCGGTGGCGGTGGTGTGAGGCTTGACGATGCGGTGGTAGTAGCACACGCGGCCGTCGCCGTCGGCGAAGCCCAAAGGCCCGAGTTCCCGTCCCTGGAACGCCTCCACCCGGTACGTGGCCGTCTTGGTCAGGTCCCGGGCGCCGTAGATGCGGTCGTTCAGCACCGCCAGCACGCCCTGCCCGCGGGATGCCGGTTCCGCCGCCACGCGCACCGCGTTGAACAGGTTCAGGTAGCCGTCCGCGCCCAGCGCCGACGCGGGCCGCATGGACCCCACCAGCACCACCGGCCTATCGGTCTTTAACACCAAGTTCAGGAAGTAGGCGGTCTCTTCGAGGGTGTTGGTGCCGTGGGTGATGACCGCGCCGTCGGCCTCGCCGCGCTCGAAAATCCCGTGCAGCAGCCCCGCCAGGTCGAGCCAGTCCCGGTTTACCAACGCATGACTCGGAAGCCGCCGGAACGGCACCTCCTCCACCTCGGCGATGGCGGCCAACTCGGGAACGGAGCCCACCAATTCGCCCTCGCCGAGCCGCTTGTTGTTCTCGATGTACCAAGCGAGGTCGAGCCGGTCGGCACCCACCGAGTCGATGGTGCCTCCGGTCAGGATAAGCGCAACTTTGGGCAGGGTCATCTCGTGGTCCCGTGTCGACGAACGAAATGCAGCGTTCGATGCGCGCAAACCGGGCACAAAAGCCGGCAGGAACCTATCCGACAAACCATCGGCTGTCAATTAGACGTCGGTCGCTTCGAGTCAAGAACGACGACCCGGTCCATGCCTGGACGCCTTGCTCGATCCACTTCGACGCGACGGAACCTGGAAAAACAGACATCCGAGTTCCGTATTTCCAGGTTCCGAACGTTTCCGACCTCATGCGGGGGCGTCCGGTCATCGTTCAGCTCCCGTCCGTGGCAGCCTCACCCGCACCACGATCGGGTCGTGGTCGCTGGCACGCGCCGCGGTTTCCGCGAACTCGGCGTTGACGTGGACGATGTCGACTTCGGCGGACGCGCCCAGCGAAGGGCTCACCAGGATGTGGTCCAGGGACTGGGCGTTGCCCTCGAAGATGTAGGTGTAGCGCTCGGTCGGGGGCAGCGTTTCCGTGAGGTTCCGGAGGCTGCGTTCGAGGACCCGGAGCGGGGAGACGAACGCGAACTCGTTGAAGTCGCCGAGGACGACGATGGCGGCGTCGGGCTGTGTCGCGAGCCGCCGGGCAACCCACGCCTGCACGGCCTCGACCTGTCTCCGGCGGTTGCCCAGACCGCCGTTGACCGCCGGATCTTCCTGGCGCTCCGTGAAGGGCTGGACCTCTCCGAACAACGGGCTGCTGCCGCGCTTCGAATTGAAGTGGTTGTTGACCACGGTGACGGGCGCATGGCCGGAAGCACGCGGGCGGAAGCTCGCCGCCAGCGACAGGCGGCCGTTGAAGAACGGGTTGCGCGGGTTGGTGCGCTGGTCCGCGGGATCCGTGACCGTGGCCACCGAGCCGGGGACGAACTCCACGCGGGCCGGGTTGTAGAGGAAGGACACGCGGATGTTGCCGCCGGGCTGGCCGCCGCTGGTGTCGTCGCCGATGAACGGGTGGTCGATGAAGCGGTAGCGCACCGGTCCCAGGGCCGCGATGCGGTCCACGAGCAGGCGCAGCGTGGCGCCGGCGGCCTTGACCCCGGTCTTGGCGGAGCCGTCGTTGTCCTGGATCTCCTGGAGGGCCACGATGTCGGGGTGCCGCAGGTTGCGGGCGATGATGGACGCCACGGCGTCGAAACGGCCGCTCGCCACGTCCGTGTCGCCGTCGCCGTCGTTGGGGTCGAGGTTGAGCACGTTGAAGGTGGCGATGGTGAGGTGGTCGCCGCCGCCCCGCAAGGACGTGACCTCGGGCTTCAGCCCGCCCCGCGTGCGCCTGAAGCGCTCGGTGAAACGCACCTCGTAGTTGCCGAACCCATAGCTCATCACGCCGGTCACGTCGCCCAGGGAATCGCCCACCTGGACATGCGGCGTGGCCATGGGACTCAGTCCGAAGTCGTCGTCGATCTGGATGCGCTCGGGGTTGAAGTCATCCGGGCGCAGCGTGAGGGTGCCGCGCGGGCTCAAACCCGATGACGCGGTACCGCGAGCGCGCACGAAGATTTCACCGAAACGGCTGGTTGGGCTTACGGCTACCGCGTCCCTGACGGTGACCCGCATGCCTTCGAAGGTCTCGTAGAAGTCGATGCCGTCTTCTCCCGGATCGAACACCGCGAACCCGTCGTTGTCGATGACGCGGCCGGGCGGAACGCGCCCTCCGGACCCCAACACCACCGGGGCGGGAAGCCGGTTGCGGCGGGACAAGCGCGTGAGCCGCGGGCGCGTGATCTGCGTGACGGTGAGGTTGCCGGTGGCCGCGCCGCCGGGCTGGAACTCCGTGACCACGCCGCTCACCCGCAGCCGGTCGCCGGTGGCGGCCGCCGGAGCCCTTCGCGTGAAGACGAAGATGCCGTCCGAGGTATCGGGGTCGCCGTCTCCCGCCGGGTCCTGCAGGTAGAAGCCGTCCGTGTCCACGGCGGTCACGATGCCGGTGGTGGTCACCCGCCGTCCGCGGAAAGGCGAGATGTGGCCGCGCCCCTGGACCTGCCCGATGGGAGTCTGGCGGCCGGCCTGCGCGACGCGCAGCTCAAGGGTCGGACCCGCGCCGGCAGATGGGTGGGAACCCTCCGTGGGGCTCGCGGCAAGCGTTCTAACGAGCAGCGCCGCAACGAGCAGCGTGCCGACCGCTGCAAGCCGCCCCAGCGGTCCCGCCAAACTGGAACGTTTCAGCGGGTATCCCATGCCGACACCGTATAGCAGGGTGGGTGCGGACCCTCCAAGGGCGGCCAATCGCCACAAGTTTCGTCACGTTCTATGGTCGTCATTCGCGCGGAAGCGGCTGTGTCAAGACTCATGGGGCGGAGGCCCATCGAGTCGTCATTGATATGAAAATAAAAACTTGTTCAATGATTTCTGGTAGTTACGGGATCTCGCTACACCCCAATGAGTCATTCCCGCGGAAGCGGGAATCCAGGGGTGGGGGGTGTGGCGACCTCATTGCCCGGCCCCACCCCGCCTGGATTCCCGCTTCCGCGGGAATGACTCATTGGGGGGCCAGCGCCCTGCCCCGTCAATTCTTCGTTGCCTATTCCCCGTCCCGGCAGTATGCTGAATTGTGAGGTCAAGCATGGTCTGGTGTCGCGTCCCTTTGGAAAGGAGGGTTCGTCATGTCGGTCATCATGATCTACGAGGGTATCCAGGGCGCTGAGGAAGTCGCCAACCGGGTCGCGAAGTCCCTGAGCTACAAGTGCGTGGGACGGCAGGACCTGGCGGCAACGCTGCCCAACTACGGCGTGCCGCGCGCCAAGCTCGACGACATCACTGAGAAGGAGCCGCACTGGTGGGAACAGTGGCTGCAGGACCTGCGGCCCTACCGCATCGCGCTCCAGGCGGCCATGTGCGAGATGGCCCAGGCCGGCCCGATGGTTTACCACGGCCACGTGGGGCACGAGTTGCTTCCCGGAGTCTCCCATGTGTTGAAGGTATTCCTGACCGGCTCCATGGAGCTGCGCATCGACCTGCTGCGGTCGCGCCTCGCCGTGGACGAGGGTACCATCCGCAAGCAGCTCGAGCACACCGACCGGGCCCGCAGCCGGCGCCTCATGTCCCTGTTCGGCCACGACTGGCAGGACCCGACCCGCTACCACCTGGTGCTCAATCTCGCCATGGGCGTGGACGCCGCCAGCGAGGTCATCGGCACCACGGCACGGCTCGGGGCATTCGCCGAGACGCCGGCCTCCAAGCAAGCCTTCGAAGACTTGGCACTGGCGCGGAAGACCCAGGCGACGCTGCTCCAGTCCGACCTGTACCGCGGCCTGCCCATCGACGTGAAGGCCCACAACGGAACGGTGACCGTGTCCGGCATGGTGTCCCCGCCGGTTACGGTGGAGGGCGTGGTGGCGGCCATCAAGCGCATTCCCGACGTCGGCGAGGTGACCGCGAATCTCGTGGTGGTGCCGCGAAGCCATTCCGACATCGAGTAGCCGAGCCGACATGCCCAAGAGCCTGCGCACCTTCCTCGAAGACTGCCGCCGTGAGATCCCCGCCGAGGTGGTGCACGTGGAGCGGGAGGTGGACCCCGCGCGCTACGACGTGAGCGCCATCATCAAGCACTTGGGCGCCGCCCGGAAGTTCCCCATGCTCATCTTCGAGCGGCCGCGCAACCTGCACGGCCGCGTCGGCGACTTCAAGCTGGTGATGAATTTCACCATCTCCCAGCGCAAGACCCAGATCGCCCTCGGCCTTCCCAAGGAGATGAGCCGGGCGCGGATGGCCGAGGCGTGCGTGGACATCGAGCGCAACCGCGTGGCGCCCGTGGTGGTGGAGAACGGCGAAGCGCCGGTGATGGAGAACGTCCGGAGCGGCGGCGACGTGGACCTCTACGAGCTCCCCATCATGCGCCACCACTACATGGACGGCGGCCCCTACATCACCCTGTGCACCATCGCCAAGGACCGCCGGCAAGGCATCTACAACGCCTCGTATCACCGCATGGAGATCAAGTCGAAGAACCACACCTCCCACTACCACTCGCAGCACCACCAGTGGATCATCTTCCGCGACTACGAGGACCAGGGCCTGGAATGTCCGGTGGCCACGGTGCTGGGACACCACCCGGCGTTCTACATGGGCGCGTGCTACACCGGCCCCTTCGAGGTGAGCGAATACGACGTCATCGGCGCCTACCTCGGCGAGCCGCTCCGGGTGACGCCGTCCACCACCTGGGGCGACGACCTGCTGATTCCCGCGGACGCGGAGATCGTCGTCGAGGGCGCGCTGATACCCGGCGAACGCATCGTCGACGGCCCCTTCGGCGAAGCGCCGGGTTACCTGGGACCGCAACGCTTCTTCTCCGCCTGCCGCTACGAGGTGCGCGCCATCAACTTCCGCAACCACGCCATGTACCAGTCGGTGATCACGCCCGAGGGCGACAAGCCCTGGCTCGACCTGCCGCGGGAAGGTGCCTACCTGCGGCGCATCCGCGAAGCCGTGCCCGGCGTCACCGCCGTGTGCAAGGCCGGGCGCCACGCCCACTACAACATCTTCATCGCCATGAAGAAGCTCTCCGAGGGCGACCCCGGCCGCGCCGCGGCCGCCGCCCTCACCGAGCTCCACGCCAAGCACGTCTTCGTCTTCGACGACGACATCGACGTCTACAACCCCACGGAGATCCTGTGGGCCCTGGCCACCCGCGTGCAGCCGCACCGGCAGGTGTCGATCATGCAGCCCACCTTCACCGGCAACTACCTCGACCCCACGGTGGTGGACGAAACAAAGACGTCGGTGATGATCGTCGACGCCACCCGCCCCCTGGACCGCCCCTTCTCCCCCGTCTCCAAGGTCCCGGACGAGGCCATGGCGCGCATCAAGGTGGAAGACTACATCCCCGGCGAAGTGCTCGCGCACATCCCGGTGGACCGCACCACGTACTGGTCGTGAGCCCCACTCCCTTGTCTCCCGCTTCTCAGGTTGTGTCAATACTCACAGGGCAGAGACTCCTCGAATCGTCATTGATATGAAAACAAAAACTTGTTCAATGATTTCTGGTAGTTGCGGAATCTCGCTACACCCCAATGAGTCATTCCCGCGGAAGCGGGAATCCAGGCGGGGTGGGGCCGGGCAATGAGGCCGCCACACCCCCCACCCCTGGATTCCCGCTTCCGCGGGAATGACGTTGAGGGGCGTCGGCGGCCAACCGCAACGATGTTTTCCTCGTCGTTTCCTCCTCGCGGCCCGCACGGCGATCTGCTACAGATGATCGAGTCCGCCGCAAGAACCCGCGAAACCTCCCCACCGAGGAACCCATGAACGAGATCGAGATTCAATTCGAGCTGAACGGCCAGGCGCGCGGCGCCAGCGTGGCGCCGGAACTGTTGCTGGCGGACTTCCTGCGCCGCGACCTGGGGCTCAAGGGCACCAAGACGAGTTGCGAGGTGGAGGTGTGCGGCTCCTGCACGGTGCTGCTGGACGGCCGCCCGGTGAGCGCGTGCACGACCCTGGCGCACGAGGTCAACGGGCGCTCGCTGACGACCATCGAGGGTCTTGGCAACGACGACGCGCTGGACCCTGTGCAGGAGGCGTTCTGGGAGGAAGGCGGCTTCGAGTGCGGCTTCTGCACGCCGGGCATGATCCTAGCCGCCCGCGCCCTGCTGGACGAGAATCCCGACCCTTCGGAAGAGGAAATCAAGGACGCGCTGGACGGCAACATCTGCCGATGCACCGGTTACCGGTCCATCATCCGGTCGGTGGACCGGGCCGCGGCGCTGCTGCGCGGGCAGGAGACGTCGGCGCCGAGGCCGCTCGACGAGCGCCGCCTCGACGGCGCCGCCAAGGTCCGCGGCGAGCCCGTGTACACCGCCGACCTGACGTACCCGGGCATGCTCTACGGGCGGGTCCTGCGCAGCCCCCACGCCCATGCGCGCATCCTCGGCATCGACACTTCCGCGGCCGAAGCCCATCCCGGCGTGGTGGCGGTGCTCACCGTCGCGGACCTCGCGGACGTCGAGCACTACCACGGCCCGCTGGTGAAGGACACGCCGGTGCTGGCCACGGACAAGGTCCGTTACGAGGGCGACGCGGTGGCGGCGGTGGCCGCCGAGACCCTGGAGACGGCCACCGCGGCGCTGGCACTCATCCGGGTGGAATACGAGCCCCTGCCGGCGCTGATGACCATGGACGAGGCGCTGGACCCCGATGCCCCGCCCATCCACGAGTCCGTCAGCGACGACGCCCCGAGCTTTCCCGGGTATCCCCGCGTCGACGACGAGGCCAAGAAGTACGGCAACGTGAGCTTCCACTACGAGCGCGGCAAGGGCGACGTGGACGAAGGGTTCGCCGCATCGGAGCGGATATTCGAACACACCTTCGACTTCCCCAAGATCGCCCACTACTCCATGGAGCCGCAACTCGCCGTCGCCGAGTGGCATGAGGGCGGGTTCACCGTGTGGGCGTCCACCCAGCACCAGTTCATCGTGCGCAACGAGCTGGCGGAGATGTTCGGCGTACCGCGGGAACGCGCGCGGGTGGTGGTGCCGCTGGTGGGTGGCACCTACGGCAACAAGAACCACACCAAGCTCGAGCCCCTGGCGGTGGCGCTGTCCCGCAAGGCCGGACGGCGGGTGTTCCTGCACCTGTCGCTGGAAGAGGAGTCGCGCATCGTGAGCAAGCCGGCCGCGCGCGTCCGGCTCCGCACCGGCGTGGACCGGGACGGGAAGCTCGTGGCGCGGGACTGCCTCGTGCACGTGGACGGCGGCGCCTACTCGGACTCGGGTCCCCGGGTCACGCAGAAGGCGGGCTACCGGGCGCCCGGCCCGTACCGCATCCCGCACCTCCGTTCCCACGCCTACACCGTCTACACCAACACGGTGCCGGCCGGCGCGTTCCGGGGCATGGGCACACCCCAGGTGGTGTGGGCCTACGAATCGCAGATGGACATCATCGCGCGGGAGATGGGCTGGGACCCGGTGGAGTTCCGGCTCAAGAACCTGCTCGACAAGGGCGAAGACTTCGCCCCCGGCGAGACCCCCCTGGACACCGACCTCAAGGAAGGACTTCTGCGCGCCGCCAGGGAGATCGGCTGGGGGCAGGAGCTGGAGCCGGACTGCGGCATCGGCGTCGCTTGCGGCTGCAAGGACGGCGGCGGCAACTTCAAGATCTCGTCCGCGCGGGTGGAGGTGGACGACAGCGGCGGCATCACCCTGCACGAGGGCACCATCGAGATCGGCCAGGGCTCCCACACGGCCATGGCGCGAATTACCGCCCAAGAACTGGGCGTGAGCCCCACGGCCGTCCACGTGGCGTCCCTGGACACCGACTCGACCCCCTTCGACATGGGCACCTACGCCAGCAGCGCCACCACGGTCATGGGGCTCGCGGTGCAGAAGGCCGCCCAGGCCGTCCGCGACCAGCTCGTCGAGGCCGCTCGCTCCATGGGCCAGAGCCCCGACGCCGTCGCGACCTTCGCCAACGGCGAGGTGCGCCTGGCGGAGATCGCCTTCCCGTTCTCGGCGCTGGTGCGGCACGTCAACGGTGAGGGCGGCGTCATCACCGGCGAGGGCCGGCAGGTGAGCGAACGCGATCCCGACGCCCCCCTCGGCGCCCGCGCGCCGTTCTGGGAGGTGGGATGGGGGGCCGCCAAGGTGCACGTGGACCGGGACACGGGCGACGTGCGGGTGCTCAAGTACGTCGGCATCGCCGACGCCGGCAAGGCCATCAACCCCCAGCAGTGCCACACCCAGGAGCAGGGCGCGTTCCTGCAGGGGCTCGGCCAGGCGCTGTTCGAGGAAACCGTGTACGAGAACGGCCTGATGCTCACCCCCGACGCGCTCACCTACCGCCTGCCGAAGATCTCCGACCTGCCCGACGAGCAGGTCAACATCCTCTTCGAAAACGGTAACGGCGCCGGCCCCTACGGCGCCAAGGGACTGGGCGAGAGCGGCATCCTTCCCGTCCCCTCGGCCATCGCCAACGCCGTGGACCAGGCCGTGGGCGTGCGCATCACCGACCTGCCGATTACGGGAGAGAAGGTCTGGCGGGCGCTGAGGAAATGATCCGTCATTCCCGGCTCCCTCCGTCATTCCCGCTTTTCCAGGCTGTGTCAAGACTCCGCTCGGCTACGAAGTGGAAGTGGCACCGCCACCCCATATCGTCATTCCCGCGGAAGCTTGCCCTCGACTCCGATCGGGGGCGGGAATCCATGGGTGGGGGGTGTGGCGACCTCACTGCCCGGCCCCACCCCTGGATTCCCGCCCCCGATCGGAGTCGAGGGCAAGCTTCCGCGGGAATGACTCATTGGGATGTAGCGGGATTCCGTAACTACCAGAAATCATTGAACAAGACTTTATTTTCATATCAATGACCCGGAGGCGGCCAACACGCCCGATTTCATGAGTGACGTGAACGAACAAGCGCGCCACGACAGCTTCTACTTCAAGCTCTTCGACCGCCTCGGCAAGCCGGGCTGCCCCATCTGCGCCATCGTCATCGACGACAGCCACGCCTACCTGGACAGCGTCCTCTACGAACGCGTCACCGACGTGCCCACGCGCGAGGGGCTGCGGGAGTCCTTCGGCCTCTGCAACCCGCACATGTGGCTGCTGCGCGACCTGCCGGCATCCAGCGCCCCGGACCTGGGCTTCGCCATCATCGCCAAGGACCTGCTGAGCCGTTTCCACGACAGGGCCAATGCACCACGCGTGGCTGGATGGGCCACGCTCAAAGGTTGGCTGACACGTGCTCGTTCAGGCCTCCGGGCACGACTCAAAAAGACGCCCTGTCCCGCCTGCGTGGTTGCCGCCCGGTCGGAGTCCGTCCACCTCCAACAACTGCTGGACCTGCTCGGAGACGGGACCTTCGCCGAGAAGTACCGCAACTCTTTCGGTATCTGCATCCCGCATTTCCTCGTGGCCGAAGAAACCCAGGGCGGTGACCCGCACTTCGCCGAACTACGGCAACTCCAGATCCGCGCCGCACAATCCTTGCACGACACCCTCGACCGGTTCACCGAGAAACACGACCACCGCGCGCGGGAAGAAATCATCCCGGCCGAAGCCAAGGCGTGGACCGACGCCATGGAGTTTCTGAGGGGGAAGCGGGGCGTGTTCGACGGCGAGATGCGCCGGTCGGCTTGGCCGAGATTACCCAGTCTCTACAAGCGGTAGGGCGTGTGTGCTCCGGTCTTGCCATAGACCGTATACGGGAGACCGTATATTTGCTATTTATTCGCTATAACGCATAGTAGATCCGTATTGAGAGGAGGAAGGCTTGTGGAACAGATGGCCCGAACCTCGATACAACTGGGTGCAGCAATTCGCCGTCGGCGTCGGATACTCAAACTGAGTCAGCAGGAAGTCGGGGACAGGATTCGTCTACGACAGGCAACCATCTCGGCCTTGGAGAACGGTATGCCGGGGACGCGGATGCGCACGTTGCTGGATGTGATGACCGCTCTTGGTCTGGAGATCGTTGTCCGCGAACGGTCGATGATTGGGAAGGACATCGAGGAGATTTTCTGATGGCAGGCCGGCCGGCTTGTGTTCCCAACGGACGCTGGCGCACTGGTGTAAGTCACCGCAGGCTGCCAGCTTGCCGCTAGCGCAGGGACGTGGCATCTTGGCTTTCGGAACACCCAGTCGAACCCACAGCGTCGGCCGGTGTTCCGGGTACAGAGGGAACCATGTCGGCGATTCGTGCCATTTCGATTGAAGGCTTCAGGAGCATTGCTGAGATGCGGGACCTGGAAATGCGGCCCCTGAACGTCCTCATCGGCGCCAACGGGTCAGGCAAGTCCAACTTTCTTGGCGCCCTGCAGCTCTTGCGAACCGCCATTCTGAGCGCGTCTCGGACATCAGACTATGTCCGGCGTTCTGGCGGGGCCAACCGTCTTCTTCACTTCGGTTCAAAAAAGACTCGCTCGATAAACTTCAACATCCGCTTCAGTGACGGTTTGGCGGACTTTAGTGTCGATATGCCTTACGGGGCGGACGATCAGTTGTTTCCACGAATATCGATTGCCGCAACCGAACTGCCGCCGGATTTCGCAAGCAACCTCGAAGTGCAGCCTGGTATGGCGCCGGCTCTTGAATTCATCAGGAGCAGGTTGGAGAGTTGGCGACTTTACCACTTTCACGACGCGGGCTCAAAATCCCCAATGAAGGAGACCGGAAAAGTAAACGACAATCGCTATCTTCGCCCGGACGGCGCGAATCTTGCGGCGTTCCTTTATTTCCTGCGGAAGAGACACGGAAGTTCCTATACGCAGATTCGCCGTACTATTCGATTGACGGCGCCGTTCTTCGATGATTTCGCGCTCGAACCTCTAGCACTGAACGAAGACACGATCCGGCTCGAATGGCGGCATGTCGACTCGGATGCCTATTTCGATGCCTCCTCCCTTTCCGATGGGTCGCTCCGGTTCATTGCTTTGGCTACGTTACTGCTCCAGCCAGCGTCGCTACGCCCCTCTGTCATTTTTCTCGACGAGCCGGAGCTTGGCTTGCATCCACATGCGATCACCTTGTTGGCCTCATTGCTAAAACAGGCCTCAGTAGAGTCCCAGGTCATCGCGGCAACCCAATCGCCTATACTTCTGGATCACTTCGACCCCGAAGACGTGTTGGTGGCCGAGCGGGTGAACGGTGCCACGGAACTCCGCAGACAGGATGCCGAAGCGCTCAAGGTCTGGCTGGAGGACTACAGCCTGGGACAACTTTGGGAGAAGAACGAACTCGGCGGACGTCCTTACCCTGAAAACAAGGACCGGCAGTCTTCGCGGTGACCCGGCTACTCGTTCATGTCGAGGGGCAGACCGAAGAGCAATTCGTCAACAAATTGCTCGCGCCCCATCTCCAAGATCACGGATACTCCTCAGTCAGCGCCCGGCTCATCGGTAACGCCCGGCAGCGGGGCAAGCGTGGCGGTGTCCGACCGTGATCGGAAGTGCGCAAGACGATTGTGAATCACCTGAGGCAAGACCCCGCGAGCAGCGCGGCCACGATGGTGGACTACTACGGGTTGCCACGTACCGGTCCCAAAGCATGGCCAGGTCGCGAGGAAGCCTCTCATGCCGGATCCCAGGCAAAACCCGAAGTCGTGGAGAAGGCCCTTCTGGAGGATGTCGCTAGGATAATGGGCGGCGGCTTCGATTCGTCCCGCTTCATTCCGTTCGTCACAATGCACGAGTTCGAGGCACTCCTGTTCAGCGATTGCGAGCAATTTGCCCTTGGGATCGGCAAGTCCGAACTGACCGGCCCGCTTCAGGCGATTAGAGACGCCTTCTCAAACCCCGAAGAAATCGACGACTCCCCGGACACGGCGCCTTCGAAGCGAGTCGCTGCACTCATTCCCGGATACCAAAAACCCTTGATGGGAACCCTCGCCGCGCTGGGAATCGGCCTAGATGCCATACGGGCAGAATGTCCACACTTCGAAGCGTGGTTGCAACGGTTGGAGAGCCACGGGGCTTAAGCTCAGCGTAATTTCCCGGGAGACTCCTGGAGTAAGGCATTCCGACCTGTATGCGCCTGTGACACGACGAACGGCAAAGTACCCAACCTGTAGAGACTATGCCTGAACTCGTAGCGAAGGGACCAAACATCCCCATTCGCCTAATGAACGAACTCGACGACGGCCGTGCCGTCTTCTTCTGTGGGGCTGGCGTTTCCATGGGACCGGAGTCTGGACTTCCCAACTTTGGCGGTCTCGTGAAGCATATCTACAAGACCAAAGACCTCACGCCTGACATTGTCGAGAGAGAAGCTCTCGACTGCGACGAGAAGGACGACACCCGTCGACGACCGCAACTCGACAAGGTGCTCAACTTGATCGAGAGGCCGGAACGTCTCGGCACTCTACAGCTACGTCGCTGTGTCATGACTCTGCTATCGAAGCCACCCCATGATGAACTGACCAACCACAAAGCGCTGATCGACCTTTCGCGCCACAAACAGGGTGTCCGTCTTGTCACTACCAATTTCGACAACCGCTTCGTGGAAGCGGGGATTGACGAAAAGAAGGTTGATTCCGCGCCGAAACTACCTTGGCCAAAGCGCCACAACTGGTCGTCGGTTGTGCATCTTCATGGCCGCATCTGTGGGGACAGCGACGGCACCGATCTGGTTTTGACCGCTGCCGACTTCGGGCGTGCCTACCTTACGGAGCAGTGGGCGGCCCGATTCGTCACCGAGCTGTTTCGTGAGTTCACGATTGTGTTCATCGGTTACAGCCTCGACGACCCCGTTATGGGTTACATGGTCGACGCTCTCGCAGCCGAACGCTCCAAGGGAGCCTCTTTCCGGCTGGCTTACGCGTTCGCCGACCACGACGGCACCGACGCAAACAAGGAGAGAACCGACAGAGCCTGGCAGGCAAAGAACGTCGTGCCGATTTTGTATGACAAACAAGGCGATCATGGCCTGCTCCGCCAGACATTAACAGAGTGGGCACGCATTCGGAACGATCCCTTCCGGGCGCGCACTCAAATAGCCCTTAATGAGATGTCGAAGCTCCCGGGTGGCCCGGACGACCCGGTCGTGGAGCGCGTTGTGTGGGCTCTGCACGACCCGATAGCTGCGGAAAGATTGGCCGACAGCACCCCGCTGACGGACGAAAGAGATTTCCCAAGACTGACGAAGTGGCTAGACATCTTCGCCGATGCGGGATTGCTATCTTGCGCTGAAAGCCTGGACGAAGCCGGGGTGGACCACGCCAGCTCCCACGTCCAGTTGGTAGACGGAGGCGAACGTACCCAAAGTCCTCCATTATTGGGAAAGGTCACATGGCATTTGGCGCGGTGGATTGCTCTGCATCTCCATATTTCCCAAGTACTGACTTGGGTAGTTGAGAGGGGCGGGAAAATGCACCCCTCCCTTCACAGGCTGATCCGAGGGAAACTTATCGAACCTGCCGTGGAGGTCCCCAGCGAACTCAGACACATCTGGACAGTTCTTTCGGACAATGAGTTGATCTATCACGAGCCGTTCCTATGGCCACCGGCATCAATGCAACAAACAGCCTCCGAGGCTGAACGCCGTCGGCTCAATGAACAGGTGGTCCAGAGCATCGCTCCACGGTACGTGGTTCGTTCCGGTCCTTCGTGGCACAAGAGGTTCCGACAGTCCCTCGGAGGGAAGCAACGCGCCTTGTCGGCGGTGGATTCCTGCGCTCACCTTGAACTGTTGGTCGGCGACAAAGACATGCGGCACCGTATTCGCAACATTCTGAACGATCCAGGCTTCGTCGCCGAAAACGCCATGACACTGACGACCTACCTGGAAACAGCGCTTACCCTGCTCGAAGACATGGAAGGCCATCGTCAAGATTCAGGAAATTATCGTCCGTCTATTGCATCGCACAGGCAAAATCTACACCGAGCCGATTGGACGTACATCATAGACCTCGTCCGAGACAGCTACCCGGCCTTGTTCCAAAGAGACCGGGCACTTGCGGCAAATCTCCTGGAGCGGTGGGTACTGTCTAGGCGGCCTCTGCTTAAGCGGCTTGCACTTCATGCGCTCACGGAGAGCGGAAAACCCGACATGGGTATCGCCAGGAAACTCCTCATCACGGGTCGGAAACCCGGCCTGTGGGAATACGAGCTGCGGAGGGAAGTCTTGCGCTTCCTAAGGTTGGCAGGGATGCGTTTGCCTCGAAGTCTGCGCGTCGATATCGTTCGAGCCATTCACGCGGGACCGAAGGCAGGGCAAGGATCGTTTTCGGCTTACGACAGCGACATCCTCGACCGTGAGAAAGCGCTACGGCTCAGCAAACTTGCGGCTGGCGGCGCTAAACTGGACAAGGAGTCCAGGTCACTCGCCGTGAAATGGCAGGGTGGGGATGCCAATGAGGATCGCGACGAATTCTTGTCGTGGGGAAGCGAAGCGCACTGGATCGATCCGGCAGAGTTTGCGCCACCTGAACTCGTCGAGACTACCGTTCATGGTCTGACGACTGCCTTGCAAGATCCAGGAATCGGCGATTTGCCCCTCGAAGGGCTTATCCGTCGGCGACCCGTAAAGGTTGCACGGGCTTTGCGACGACTGGCGGACCAAGAAGAATATCCTCAACGCTGCTGGCAGCTCTTCCTTTGGCACTTGCAGGGACCGAACGTGCAGAGGTCGACGCCGAGACTTCAGGACTGTGTCGCCCGTGTCCTTGCCAATGCCCCTGTCACGCTGTTCTCAGGCGTCGACTCAGCGGCCGCTGGTTTTGTGGACAATTTGGCAGAGAGGTACGGCCTTGAACGAGAACCGGAGTTTGCGACACTCTGGCAAAAAGCGTGGGAAGGGGCGCCCGAGTCAGCACCGAATGGACACGATCTGTCCGATCAAGCGTTGACCCATGTGACTGGTAGACTGGCACAAGCGGCGCTGACCCGACTGTGGAAATACAGCCCGACTGTTCAGGGGAAATTGCCGGCGGCAATCCTACCGTATTTTGATAAAATCGTTAGCGATCCAGAAGGCCTTTGGGGTCGGGTCAATTTGGTTCATAGGCTGTACGACCTATTCGCGATTGACCCACACTGGACCAACAAGCACCTCCTCTGGCGTCTCGATCCGTCACAACCGCCCGAGGAAGCCTACATCCTTTGGGGAGCGTATGCGCTATCGCCCAAGGTTGGCCCTGATCTTCTCGCCGCATTCAAACAGCCCTTCCTGAGCGTACTCAAGACGTTGGACGGGGTCAGGGAACATGATCGGGATCGACTCGTGGAACTGTTCATGGTCATTTGCATTGAAGCACCAAGCGAGTTGGCGGAGGACGAGATTCGCGAAGTCGTTGCATCTTTGACGAACAATCAACTACCGGCGGTTCTTGACAGCCTCAGAAGACGGCTGAATGGCGACTCCGGGGAACGCGCAACGATGTGGGAGAGCGCGTTGTTGCCGTGGCTCAAAAAGTATTGGCCCAACGAGGGAGCCCGCAACACGTCCGAGACATCCAGGGGAATGTTACTCTTGCTGCTCGAGTGCGGCGACGCATTCCCGAAGGCTGTGGCGGAATTTTCTCACCATCTGAATCCTGGGGACCAATACGGTCTATATGTCCTGGAAGAGAGTGATTGTGTTTCGAAGTATCCGGAGACCGTCTTCGACATCCTTACGCGAGTTGTGGGACCCGGACCCATTCAACCCGGCAGCGCGTATCGTATCCAAGGGATTCTCGATAGTCTCAAAAAGGCATTGCCCGCACTAGAAACGGAACCGGATTTTCAGGAGATGTACCGACGGGCCACGTCCTGATACCAGTCGCTGTTTCCACAACAGAGCGAACCAGATCTGTGAGGGTCTAGAACTATAAGGGCGCCCACAGCTGGTGTCCGGCCCTCCTTGTGGGCGCCTCACCCCTCTGGAAACGGCATCACGCGGCGCAGGTAGGCGTCGAACAGCGGGACGGTGAAGGCGGTGTCGCCGTGGGCGGGGCTGTAGATCATGCCTTTGCCGATGAGCTTTGCGCGGGTCGGGGCTACGACGCGGACGGACTGGCCGAGGACGTCGGCGATTTCGCCGGATCGGTGCGGGCCGGTGCCGAGTTCGGCCATGGCGCGCAGGTAGCGCTTTTCGGAGGGCGCCAAGCGATCGAAGCGGGCGCGAAAGAAGCTGGCGTCCAGTTCGGCGGTTGCCTGTCGGGTGGCGGACTCGACGTCTTCCGCCGTCACCGGTGACGACCTGGCGCAATCCCAGCAGTGCTTGCCCCACTCCTGGAGGAAATACGGGTAGCACCGGGTGTCTTGCAGCACCGCATCCAGGGCAGCCGGTTGGAAGACGACGTCAAGGCGCCTTGCCGGCGCTTCGATGGCAAGCCTTGCGGAATCGGGGTCCAGCGGACCAATCCCCGGGAAAGTGAAGAGACGCTCGGAATAGGTCTTGGCGGACGCGGTGCGGGCGACCAGTTGGGGCAGGCCCGCGCCCACCAGAGTGACCGGCAAGCGGCTCTGGGCGGCACGGTGGAGGGCGGCGATCAACGCGGCCAGTTCGCGTTCCTGCACATACTGCAACTCATCGACGAACAGCGCCACCGCCGTGTCCTGATCGCGGGCGGCTTCGCCGACGGATTCCAGGAGCGCCGTCAGGTCGGCGTCCAGGTTGCCGCTGTCGGCGAGGCCGTGTTCCGGGGCGAGATCCAGGCTGATGTTGAGGTCGCCGGTGCCTACCTTGATGGCGCTGACGAACCCGGCAAGCGCTCTGAGTGCCCGGCGGGCGGCGGCGCTGGCGGCAGCGATGCGGTTCATGCGCACCAGCGCGGCGTGTAGCGGTGGAACAAGCAGGACGGGAAGCGATCTGTCTTCCGGCGCCTCCAGGAGGAGCGTTGTAAAGCCGCGGCCTCGGGCGTCGTCGCAGATCCGGTTGAGAAGGACGGTCTTGCCTACCCCCCGGAGACCCACCATCAGCATGCTCTTGGCCGCCAAGCCGTTACGGATGCGGTCCAGGGCGATGGCAGCCTCTTCGATCAGCGTGTCTCGCCCGGCCAATTCCGGCGGCGGCGTCCCGGCCCCCGGTGCATAGGGATTCAGTCTCGGATCCATTTCAATCGAGGTTACCCAAGGTTATCTGAAATCGCAAACTTTCCGGCAAAGGACCCCTCGTGCTACGCGAGGGCCTTCGCCATCACCTTCGCCGAGTTCGCCGTCAGTCCATGGTCCGCGGATCGAGGATGTCCCTCAGGCCGTCGCCGATCATGTTGAAGGCCAGGACCACGGCGAAGATGGCGGCGCCGGGGGCGATGGAGAGCCAGGGCTGGTTGAGGAGCTGGTTGACGCCGTCGCGGATCATGCCGCCCCAACTGGGGGTGGGGGGTTTCACGCCGAGGCCGATGAAGCTCAGGTTGGCTTCCTGGAGGATGGCGGTGGCGGTCCAGAGGCTTGCGACCACGAGCACCTCGTTGGAGATGTTGGGCAGGACGTGCTTGCAGATGATGCGCGCGTCGCTCATGCCGAGGGCGCGGGCGCCCTGGATGAAGTCCCGCTCCCGCAGCGAGATGGCGGAGCCGCGGGCGATGCGCGCGAAGCGCGGCGTGATGGCGATGGCGATGGCAATGGAGAGGTTCACCATGCCGGAACCCAGGACGGCCAGCACCATCAAGCCGAGGATCGTCGTGGGGAAGGTCATCAACAGGTCCGTCAAGCGGACCGTGACGGTATCGATGGCGCCGCCCTTGTAGCCCGCGACCACGCCGAGGGTGCTGCCGAAGATCAGCGCCATGCCCACCGCGGACAGGGCGATGCCCAGGGACACGCGCGCCCCCATGACGATGCGCGAGAGCACGTCCCGGCCGAAGCTGTCCGTGCCCAGCACGTGCTCCGCTCCGGGCGGCATGTCTCCCTTGAGGAGGTTCTGCTGGACCGGATCGAAGGGGACCAGCCACGGCGCGAACAGGGCCACCAGCAGGATCGCGGTGGTCAGGACAAGGCCCACCAACGTGGTCTTGTTGCGCTTCATGGCGCGCCAGACCCTGCGGCGCCGGCGGCTGCCGGACGAGACTTGGGCGCTCACGGGTTCTTGTGTATCGGCGTTCATGGTTCGGTTCACTTGTACCGGATCCGCGGATCGATGAGCGCGTAGGTCAGGTCCGTCAACAGGTTCACCAGCACGATGATCCCGGCATAGAAGGTCATCACGGCCTGGAGCATCGCGTAGTCATGGGTGTTGATGCCGCCTACCATGAGCTTCCCCAGGCCCGGCCGGTTGAACACGATGGTGACCAGGATGGAGCTGCCGATGAGGATGCCGGTGTAGATGCCGACCACGGAAACCACCGGCATCAAGGCGTTGCGGAGCGCGTGCTTGTACATCACCCAGCGCTCCTTGAGTCCCTTGGCCCGGGCCGTGCGCACGTACTCCATGTTGATGACCTCGAGGAGGGCGGACCGGGTCACCCGGGTGATGTAGGACATCATGGCCAACCCCACGCTCAGCGCCGGCAGCACCAGGTGGTGCAGACGGTCCCACGGGTCGTTGAGGTCTCCCGCGCCGATGACCGGGAAGAGGCGCATCTGGTAGGCGAAGAAGAAGATCAGCAGGATGCCGAGGTAGAAGGACGGAGTGGAGATGCCCGCCAGCGAGAGCACCCTGGCGCAATAGTCCGTCATGGTGTTGCGCCGGCGCGCGGTGAGGATGCCCAGGGGGATGCCCAGCAGGAGACCCACCGCCAGTCCGGAGACGGCGAGGTCCAGCGTGTACGGCAGGGCGCGCAGGATCTGCGGCAGGATGGGCCTGCGGTTGGCCATGGATATGCCGAGGTCGCCCCGCAGGAGACCCCAGACATAATCCCGGAACTGGATCCAGAGCGGTTCGTGGAGACCCCAGCTCCGCCGGAACTGCTCCAGGGCTTCCGGCGGCGCCTCGTCCCCCAGGATGGCATAGGCGGGGTCGCCGGGCAGAATCCGCATCACCACGAAAATGAAGACCATGACCCCCAGCATGGTGGGGATGGCCCACAGGGTCCTGCGAACGATATAGCTGCTCATCTCCGCCCGATCAGTCGCTGATGTCCTGCAGGAACCAGCTCAGCGGCAACTCGTGGCCCAGGCCCCGGGCGCGGGCGCCCTCGTAGACCTTGCGGGCCGCCGCCGCGAACTGGATGGGGATGCCCTGGGTGACGAAGCAGGTGATTTCCTCGGAGGAGGCCCTCCCGGGTCGGTTCCCGAGAACCACGTCGGAAAGGAACACCCGCTTCTCCCGGCCCATGGTCTGCTTCTCCCGGCGCAGCCACTCCGTGTCGATGGGCTCATAGCCCACGGCCGGGCGCCGTTCGGGGTCGGCGACGTGGTAGTCGGTCCTGGGCGTGCGGGAATACACGTAGCGGTGGCACCGGCGAAACACGTCGTCGTCCATCTCGTTGGGCAACACGGCCAGGACGTGCATGCCGGGCTCCAGCCACTCTCCCTTGATCACCGGCTCCAGCGAGTTGGTGCAGGCCGCGACGATGTCCGCGCCTTCCATCACGCGGCGCGGGTCGTCCACCGCCGCCACCGGGATTCCCAGGTTGGCGCCGGTGCGGTCGGCAAAGGCCGTCCGGTGCTCCGGGTTGGGGCTGTACACGCGGACCTCGCGGATGGGCCGCACCTTGGCGATGGCCAGGGCGTGTGCCGTGGCCATGCCGGCTGTGCCGTAGAGACCCAGGACGGCGGCGTCTTCGCGGGCCATGTGCTTGACGCTGATGGCGCCCGCGGCGCCCACGCGCATGTGCTGGACGTGGCCGTCGTTCATGATCGCCAGGGGCGCGCCGTCGTCGGTGCTGAACAGCAGGATGAGGCCGCAGAACTTGCCGGGCGCCACGCAGTACTTCTTGACCTGGGTCCCGGAGGCCGGAAGGATGTCCGACTTCATGCGGACGGCCAGCGCGTCCATCTTCGGGAGCGCGGAGGCCATGGGGTCCCAGGTGTACCAGCCGTCCCCGTTGGGCCGCGGCACAGAGTGGGTCGCCCGGGTGGCGGTGGCCCGCCCCAAACCCCACTCACGATACGACACCTCGACCGCGTCGATGGTGTCCTCCATGGTGAGGACGCGAGCCGCGGTCTCATTGTCGATGAAGAGAACGCTCCGCTGCGCGATCTCCCGGTCGGCCTCGGTATTGCCGTGGTAGGTGACGTAGGCGTCGTTGTCCATGGTGCCGCCAGGCCCTCCCGGAACCTGCGCCGCGGTGGTTCCGTGCGGGGGCCACCGGCCGGCCGCCCCCGCAACGCATTCCAATTACCGGGAAAGGCCGTTAGCCCATCTTGGCATCCCACTTGAGCGGCACGCAGATGCACAGGTCCGACTCCAGCTTGAAGCCGATGTCGACGCTGGACTTGCGCGCGTAGACGTTCTTGATCTCGTGGGTGGGGAGCGCCGCCAGGTCCTCCAGTATCTTGACCTGGGCGTCCTGCCACGCATCGATCTGCCCCCGCGGGTCGATCTGGGCCTTGGCCTTCTGAATGGACGGGTCCGCGCCGTTGAAATGGGAGAAGTTCCGTTTCGCGCCCTTGGCGAAGAACTCTTCCAGGATGAAGTTCGCCGTGGGGAAGCGCGTCGCCGCCCGCAGCACCAGCGGGTTGCTGCCCTCGTCGTTCTTCTTGTGCCAGGCCGGATGGGCGATGACGTTGATGTTGATGTTGATGCCAACCTGCTGCAACTGGTTCTGAAGCACCTCGATGGGGCGCCGGAACATGGGCTTTTCGCTGATGAAAACCGGATCGATCTTGAAGCCCTTGGGGAAGCCGGCGTCGGCCAGGAGCTGCTTCGCCTTTTCCGGGTTGTAGTCGTAGCGGAGTTCCGCGGGCACGTCCTTGAGGGAGCCCACGAACGTGGGCGGGATCACCGAGTGAAGGACCGACGCCACGTCGGGACCGATGAAACGGACCAGCGCCTCGCGGTTGATGGAGTGGGCGATGGCCTTGCGTACTCTGAGATCGTCCAGCGGCTTGCGCGTCCGGTCCATGTGAAGCTTCACCACCGTGGAAGGACCGAAGGACTCGATGGCCACGCCCGGGCCCTTGACTTGGTTGATGGCGCGCTGCTCCCGGGCCAATTCGATGATGTGCAGCTCCCCGGCCTTGAAGGCGAGGTTCCGGCTGCTGGCGTCCGGCAGGAAGCGGAAGTTGATCTGCCGGATGTTGGGCTTGCCCCGGTAGTAGCCGTCGTTCCGAACCAGCACCAGCCGCTCCTGCGGTATGTGCTCCTTGAACGCGAACGGGCCGGTGCCGATGGGCTGGGTCTTGATCTTGTCGCCGAGCTTCTCGGAAGCCTTCCGGCTCATGATCATGCCCCCCTGCCACCCGAGCAGGTTGGGCAACAGGATGAGCTTGCCCTGCGGCGTCTTGAGGGTGATGCGGACGGTGTGCTTGTCCAACGCCTTGACGTCATCGAACTGCTTGTAGAACTTGGCGTAGATGCTGGTCTTCTTGTTCCTGGCGCGGTTCAGCGAGAACGCCACGTCGTCGGCCGTGAACTCGCCGAAGCCGCCGTGGAACTCGACACCCTGCCTCAGCTTGAAGGTCCACGCCTTGAGGTCGCCGGAAGCCTCCCAGCTCTCCGCCAGGTCGGGCTCGAACCGTTCCGCGTTCACCTCGCCGGGCACCGGCCGCACAAGCCCCCGGTACACGTGCTCCAGCACCGTCTTGTCGGTCGAGTTGGGACCGGCCATGGGATCGAGACGGCGGATGTCCGCGGCTCCCAACCCATACTCCAGGACGTCCCCTTCGGCGCCGATGGCGAACGGGTGCAGCGCGCTCAGGCCGATGGCGGTGCCGCCGACAACGCCGATGCCCTTGAGAAACGTGCGTCGATCGATTTCCCTCATGATCCCTCGCTCCTTTCCCTGCTGGTGCTCCAGTGTCGGGCGTTCCAGTGCCGAGGTTCGATGTGGCTTTACCCGGTGATTTTCGCTATAGGTACACTCCGTATGTCACGCTCTCGTGAAATCCCGCGCACGAGCGCGGTTGAGCAAGGCCATATCAAAGGCCCGAACGCGCTGTCAACGACGTTCTTCGGCCTGCACGCGTCCCGGAATGACCGGATCAGGCCAAGGCGGCGCCGTACCAACTCGTCATTCCGCGGAAGAGGCTGTGTCAAAACGTTGGCGGACAAGAGGTGGCACCCACACCCCAATGAGTCATTCCCGCGGAAGCGGGAATCCAGGGGTGGGGGGTCTGGCGGCCTTATTGCCCGGCCCCACACCGCCTGGATTCCCGCTTCCGCGGGAATGACTCGTTGGGGTGTAGCGGGATTCCGTAACTACCAGAAATCATTGAACAAGAATTTATTTTCATATCCATGACGGTTCGGGGTGGCCGTGCCATTCCGTGTTCGTTTGGAGTTTTGACACAGCCTGGAAAGCGGGAATCGAGGCGGGGCGAGGCGGGGCTTTGACGCCACTCGCGATGCGACGTTGGCCCGGAAGGGAGCAGGCGTGATTCGAGTCGACCCCCACAAATGCGACGGCTGCGGCATCTGCGTGTACGACTGCGGCGCCGACGTGTTCCGCTTCACCAACAAGAAAGACAAGGTCTTTCCCTTCGGCAACAAGTACTGCGTCAACTGTTTCCTGTGCGAGCTGGTCTGCCCCGAAGACGCCATCGAGGTCGTGCTGCGGCCCAAGAAGAAAAAGGCCGCGGCGGCCGCCGGAGCCACCGGCTCGGGAGACGCATGAGGAAGTCCATCGGACAACACCGGCGGATGAGCCGGCACGCGTAAGCCTGCCTCGGGAGACCCATGAGCGATTCCATCCCCACCACCGACTGCGACGTCCTCATCATCGGCGGCGGGCTGGCCGCGTGCATGGCGGCGCTGGAAGCGTCCAAGCGCAACATGGAAGTGGTGCTGGTGGACAAGGGCCGCCTCGGGCGCAGCGGCTCCAGCCCCACTTCCGGCGGCGTCCCCCAGGCGGCCTTCGCCCACGCCGACCCCCGCGACAGCAAGGACATGCACTTCCGCGACACCATCGTGGGCGGGGACTTCATCCCCAACCAGAAGATCGTGCGCGCCATCGTCGACGAGGTAACCGACCGGGTCATCGAGCTGGAGGAGATGGGCCTCCACTTCAAGAAGACCCCGGACGGCAAGCAGTTCTACCAGGAGAAGCGCCTGGGTAGCTCCTACGCGCGAAGCTGCCCGCCGGTGGGCGGCAGCGTGGGCATGCTGGGGTACCTCCGCAAGGAGGTCTTCAACCGGGAAGTCCAGGTGCGCCAGTGGACCATGGTCACGAAGCTCCTGCGCCGGAACGGCCGGGTCACCGGAGCCTTCGGCCTCAACGTCCAGAAGGGCACCTATGAAGCGTTCCGCGCCCGGGCCGTCGTGCTGGCCGCGGGCAGCGCCATCGCGATCCAGAAGTACACCAGCGCCAATTTCCTCACCACGGGCGACGCCTACGTCGCCGCCTTCGACATCGGCGCCCCCCTGGCCAACCTGGAGTTCCTGGAGTTCACGCTGATCCCGGCCCCCGGCGGCGAGGCCATCTCCATGGCCGGCCTGTCCCCTTTCACCAGCAAGGGCGGCCGCTTCTTCAACGCCCTGAACGAACGCTTCCTGGAACGGTACGACCCCGAGCGCCTGGAAGGCACAACCCGCGCCATCCTGGTGGGCGCCACCTACAAGGAAATGCTCGAAGGCCGCGGCCCCGTCTACCTGGACCCGTCCTACATCCCGGACGAGAAATGGGACGACGAGATCCAGTTCGAGTACACCCCCAAGCTCGGCAAGGCCGGCGTCAACCCTCGCTCCGACCGCTTCGAGTGGGTCCCGGCGCTGCACACCTTCCTGGGCGGCCTCGACATCAACGAGCGCTGCGAGGTGGCCGGAGTGGAGGGACTGTACGCCTCGGGCGAGTCCGCCACCGGCACCCACGGCTCCAACCGCCTTAGCGGCAACGCCATCGCCAGCGCCTTCGCGCTGGGCGCACGGTCCGGCAAGTACGCCGCCATCTACGGGGCGGACGCCGAGATGGGCGAGGTGGACCCGGGTGAGCTGTCCGCCGAGGTCGCGCGAATCGAATCCTTCAAGCGCGACGACGGACTGGATCCCACCGAGTTGCACGAGGAGATCAAGGACATCGCCTGGGAAAGCACCGGGGTCGTACGGAACGAGCGCGGCCTGACCGCCGGCGTGGAACGCTTCCGGGAAATCCGCAACGAAAAGGTCCCCCGCCTCAAGGCGGACGACCTCCGCGGCCTCATCAAGTCCCTCGAATGCGCAAACCTCTCATGGGTAGGCGAGATGGTTGCCGCCTGCGCCCTGGAACGCAAGGAATCCCGCGGCCAGCACACCCGCGACGACTACCCCGAACGGGACGACAAGAACTGCCTCAACTGGATCGCGGTGGAGAAGGATGGCGACCGGGTGAAGGCGGTGGTCAAGCCGATTCCGTTCGGGGAGGGGGATCTGAAGCCCTGAAACAAGCGCACCAATCGTCCCGCACAGACGTGGAGCCCTACGGTTCCTGTTCGCCCCTCGGCCCGTCGAAGGCCGCCAAGTGCTCCTTGAGAGTGCGGAACCCGGCTTCGTTCAGCCCCGTCGCGGCCTCGATCACATCCCAGGTCACCCCGACCCGCAGAAAGCCTTCAACCACCTCCACCTTGCCGCGTTGTGCGCCTTCCGCCAGCCCTTGGCCACGGCCTTCCTCACGGCCTTGGCTCCGGCCTTCCGCTCTACCCTCTTCCAGGAGTTGTTGAGCATATGACATGATCTCGCCTCCCTGCTCGCGGCCACGGCGCCGCAACGCTTCGTTGAAAGCCAGCGCTCCCGCTTCATCCTGTGTCGCCATCACGTACACCATGAATAGACGAATATAGTTCACCCCGCCACCTGAAAACAACGTCGCCAGCAACCTCGCCGCGGCGTCCATCGCGAGACCCACGTTCCGTCCATAGGCCGCCATCATCAACAACTGCGCGATGCGCCCCTTGACCCCTCCCTCCACGCCGTCCGGACCGAGACTCGTCTGGTCCACAAGCACGTGCTCGAACCGAGGCACCCACGGCCATCCCCGAACCGCCGCAGGAAACAGGTCCGCGAACTCCGTCGAGTGCCCCCATCCGCGGCCTCCCTGGTAGAACACCACCGGCACGATGGGACGCAACCCCGGCCGCCCCGCCTCGTCCCGCAGCCCCGCATCCCAGATCCGGCAGCAATACTTGAGCAACCGGAACCGCATCCATGCGTCCGACGTCGATTGATGCTCGAACAGCAGGTACAGCCATATCCGCTCTGTATCCTCCCCATACACCGCCTCGTACAGCAGGTCCGACTCGCTCTCCCGCAGGGCGTCGTCCAGGAACGTTCCCTCCAGCAGGTTCAGCGTCTCCCAATCCACCCTGTCCCGGAATCCGGCGGGCAAAGCCGCCCGCAACAGGCCGGCGGCTTCCGCCGCATCCGAAAACACCGCGCGGAACAGCCGGTCGTGGGGATGGTCGATTTCGTGGGCCATGGACACACCTCCCGGGCCTGGACAAAGACGGCGAGGATTAGTTCGCCGCCTGTACCATGATATTCGGGTCTTTCGGGTGAGACTTTAGGCCCAGGCTGGATTGTCTTTCCCCTTATCGACCAGTGCGTTCGATCAGGGGTTCAATTCGGCGAGGGGTCCGAGTTGAAATGTCAGAGGGCGGCCTTGAGGTGCGCTCGTCCGGGGCACGCATTCTCGACCACGTGTTTGAGGTCCGCGATTCGGCACGGAGAGACTGTGGCTCTGAGCCCCGTCAACCCGATGGACTTCCTGTTCCTCGGGAGATGCTGCTCCGCCACCGCGAAGAAAAGCCATTGGCGGGGATCGCTGTGATTGGCATACCTATCGCGCCTCTCGTCATGCCATGCAAAAACATAGATGTCCGCTGGCCGTCCCGGTGAGTCCACCCATCGACTCCCGTCCTCTGTCCAGTAGCCGGTGCGAGGCGCGACGTCGAATCTGGGGGAGCGATACGGCGCTCGTGTCTCACGATCCCATGACTGCCTCGCCGCGGCCTGCTTGACCTCAAGCCGGGCCCCGGAGCTATGCTGAATGTCCCATGCGGCCCAGTCCCAACCGCGTTCCCACGTCAGCCACCAGTCCGTCCCCAGTGCAAGCACAACCAGGCACTCGACATAGTCGGCCCGATAAACGTTGCTCATGACCGGCGTATCGTAACGGCGCATGAGCGTATCCAGTATTCTATGATGCAGAGAACTATTCTTCGGGGCACCGTCCATCGCCGCCTCCTGAGGTATCCCACTCGTCATCTCCGGCGGCCACGAGGTCGTCCACGGCGACACTCAGGGTGCTCGCCAAAGCCGCGTAGACCCTCACCGTGCCCTCGCGCTTGCCGGATTCGATCTGGGAAAGGTACGAGCCACTGAGCCCCACCTGCTCCTCCAGGTCCTCCTGAGTCAGGCCGCGGTGTTCCCGCCACACCTTGACGGGACTCTCCCCCTCGACCAAGCGTTCCACCACCTCGGCCGGAACCTCCTCCTCCCCGCGCACGAGTTTCTCCTCGAATGCCTTGTTGTCGCGCAAATCCTCAAGCCACTCAAGCCGCTCCATGAGTGCCCGGTACTCGTCGTAGGGAATCACCGCGAAGGCGGGCTTCCGGTCACTGTTCGTGATGATCTGGGGCTTCACCGGTGAACTCCTCCCCTGGGAGCAATCTTGATCACCAGAATGCGAAGTTCACGTCTCGATCCTGTATATCGCCCGCCAGTCACCGGACCGCAGCATGAAATGAGCGGGCATGCCGCTCATGGACTCGACGTTGGCGTCCGCCGTAAACCGTGACCGCCTCGCGGGCCTAGTCGTCTCTTGGCGAACGGCCGCCGCGTTCCGTGTGAAGCGAAGGCCCTCAAGGGATCGTTTCAGGTAGTACAGGGACGAGAAATTCCCGTCCGAAGTGGTTGCGGATCGACGCGGACGTGGGATGACCGCCTTTGTCACCGATCTCTCCGTCTTTCTTGATACCAACGTGCTGCTTGAGCGCGTCCTGCAACTTGCACTCCACGTTCACGATCGTGTCTCCCGGGAGACAGGCGACTTCGGCCCAGCAGAACCAGGTACGGTCAAGCATCGCGTTCCCTGTTCGCTGCCGTTGTATCTTCGTGTCGGACGTACCCTTGGCGAGCCCGTCTCCCTGGTTAAACACCGTTACCGGATCTTTGAGGAAGGCATCTACATTCTTCGGTAGCCAGTATCCATCTTGGGGGTTCTTGAACCAGTTACTCACATGATGCGCCCAGCGTCTTCCAATGTCCTCCGACTTACCAACGTAGTAGCCCACGTAAGTGTTGCAGGTGGTTGCCAGCACAAAAAGGTAGACTCCTCTGCCAAGGTAGGGTTCGTACCAGCCCCTCAGGTAGGGTTCGATCACCCCCAAGGGGATAGATTTCCAATGTAGATCATAGACGTCGGAACCGTTCATATTCCCTCCTGCGCCGCTTGCGGCGAATTGCTTTACGTACTGGACGCGCTCCCTTGATTTACTCATTTGCCGTGAAACAGATCGTGGGCCAGACAAACCAAAGCACAGTGACTTCGAGACTTCAAAGTCGGCCGGGAAACGCGCTGCCGACACGACGGGAACAAGCGCATAGGCTTCCCCGATGTGGCCCGAAGCTGCCCCGTGGGGCCGGTAACGCAAAAACATAGAATGCCACGCCACAACGACGAAAGAAAGTCCCACTTGTTTCATGCTACGGGGTGGCTTGCCGCAGGCCATGAGCGTTTGTGGGGTCAACGCTGACAATGATGCGCGGCAAGCGAATCGCACATTTCCACAAGCCGTTGTCGAAGGCTGGTTGGCTTCACGATTGTCACGCTCTCTCCCCAGGTCACGAGATGCCAACAGATTTCGTCGATACCTCCTGCACTGAAAAGCACCGTCAGTGAACCGTCGCTGTTCTCGGTGATGGTCTGACTTGGATGGAATTGAAAAGCCTTGGCATCCTGCGCAGCGTCGGCATCGAAGTGGAGCACCACGTCGAAGGGTTCCTCCTGGAAAGTGCCGAATGAACGCTCGGCGTACCGCCTCAAATCGAAAGCCGGGTCGCGTTCGAATGCCTCATCGGTGATCCGCGCCTCGCTGATGTTGGCGAGCCGCCAGAGCCTCGGTTCGTTTCCTCGATCGGCTCGACCTACCAGGAATGCACGGTTACCGTAAAGGACCCCGTAGGGCCGAACCCGCTGGCGATGCCGCCGCCCCGTGCCTCGGGAGAGATACTTGAAATCGATCTTACGGCAGTTCGTGACCGCGTCTCGGACGAGCGAAAGCAGGCCCTCTTCGAAGCTCTCCCTAGGGCCGGGGCGCATCGCGAGGCCTTCCGCCTCCATGAGAGCCTCAAAGGCAGCGTCGAACTCTTCGGCAGAGTGCTGGCGCGACGCGGCCCGCAGTTTGACCACGAGACCGCCGATGCGTTCCGCGGGGCCCGCGCGATCTAGACTGGCAGCCACCGCTTCAAGGTCGGCGAGGTCGTCAGGTGTGACGGAGATGAACGGGTTCAGGGCTCGCGACCAAAGCCGCCAACGAATACGGCGGTCGGCACATTCCGTGGCCACAACCTCCAGCGGCCCAAATGCCGCCTCGACGGCATCGCGCATCCGCTCCGCCGTACGTCTGCTTACAGCGAACTCCTCCTGTATGTCGCGGATGGTCAGGCCGCCTCCCATTCCTTGGAAGCGAATGGCCAGACGCACGATGTCGCTGACTCGCTCATATCGCATACCGACCTCTCTGGGTGACACGTTTCAAGACACGGTTTCCCCTGCGGCGAAGGGCAATTTCTTGGCCTACCCGTCACTTTGTTGCGCATCTTACTGTTACTTCAAAACCCGATGGACCGCAGAAAACGCGGCTTTGCCTCGCATTCGGCGCGTAGCATTGCAGTTACTGCCTCGGGGTTTCGTAAACAACCGAGGATCTCCGCTCTCCGTAGCACAACGGGAAAGTCACCGGGCGTGAGGGTACGAAGGCCCGCGATTTCGGCCGGAGGCTCGGTGCCGAAGTAGACACGGAAAGCCGCCCTGGCCTGCTCGGACGACAGGTAGTCGAGCGCAATCTTGAAGGTGAATCGCCGCAAAGTCGCCGGGTCGAGACGCTCTCCGAAGTTGGTCGTGCAAGCAACCGGGAAGGGATGGCTCTCCATCCAAGTCAGCATCTCGTTGACTTGGCTCACCTCCCAGTGCCTTTCGGCGAGACGCCGGTCGGCCAGCAGTGAATCGGCTTCGTCGAAGACGAGGAAGGCCTCGGCGTCGCGGGCCTCGGCAAAGGCATCGGCGATGTTCGTCTCGGTTCCACCGACCCACATCGACATGAGATCGGATGCACGCTTCTGCACAACCTCGAGGCCGAGCCGGCCGGCGAGATACCGGGCATATGCGCTCTTTCCCGTGCCCGGGGGCCCTTGAAGACACATCGAGAAGTGCCGCGCGCCGCTTGCGGCAAGGCGGTCTGCGAGTTGCACCGGGTCCATGTCGGCGCGGATAAGTGCCGGATCGTAATTGTCCGGTGTCCTTTGACTCGGCGGAGCATCGCCCGACAGCACCCGCGCGAGTCCGCGCACGCCGCGGCGCACGTCGGCCACGGTCCCGCCACCCACTCCGGCGGCCGCGGTGACGCCGGAAGCCACTCCAGGCGTTACGTCAAATTCCCGCGCAAGGGCGCGGGCATCTTCCGGGCTTGCCTTGATTCCATGCTGCGCCAACTGTCGCGTCCAGATGCGTTCCCGCACCTTGGGGGGCGGTTGACGCAGTTCCAGGGCGAACATCATGCGGCGCAAGAGCACCGGGCTGGTCGACCGGGCGGCGTTCGACGTCCACAGGATCGGGACCGGGGTCTGCTCGAGAAGCCGATTCATGAATACCTTGGAGCCTTCGGCCGAACGCGCGGAAACACGACGTGACCCCAACAATGCCGCCAGCAACTCTCCCTGGCGGGAGAGCAAATCCTCCATCTCGTCGAAAAGCAGAAGCGATCGCCGGTCTCCGGCAAGCAGGCCTTGAGCCAAGCGGAGCTCCTGTATCCTCTCGTGGCGAGACGGTTCGTCGCCGGCGGCATCCGACTCTCCCACCACATAGAGCGGAGCTTGCAGCCGGGCGGCCAGGGTCCGGCAGAATTCGGTCTTGCCAGTCCCTGGAGGCCCGTAGACAAGCACGTTGACGCCCTGCTGTCCGGTCCGCAACGCTCCACTCAGAATCCGTTCGAGATGGTCTCGGTCGCCTGCGACATGATCGAAGTCGGACCAACGCAGTTCGCCGGCACTCGCCTCGTCAAGCAGGAGACGCTGCACCTCGGAGCCAGCCTCATTCGGAACCCAGTGCAGGCGAGTCAACCGGTCAATGATCGTCAAATCGCCATCGTTATCGATGGATACAAGCCCCGATGTCATGAGAGGCGCGTCGGGAGCCAGGCGGCGATGAACCGCTCCGGCCGACAGCCCAAGCAAGTGTGGGAGAAGCGGACTGTTCATCCCGAAGCCGCCCCTCCTCCAGTGTGAACTTTCGCCAATGGCGTCGATCATTGACGCCACAAGGGATCCCGAACGGTGCCGCAGCAACAACTCCAGGGTCGCCGTATCGGTCCGGGAAAGACGCATGGCGCTTGCGAGACGCCGGAGGCGCCTCGCGGTCCGATCCGGGCGTACGCCTCTTGCCACGGCCAAGGCGGTTTTGGAAGCCTCTCCCACGCGCCGCCACACCCGCGCCGGGAGATCGTGGTCTCGCAACCCTCGTTCCAATGCACGTTGGGCTTCATCGTCCTCTCGCAGCAGGTACGGAAGACCCAGTTGGTCCTCATTCTCTCCAAGCCACAGCACCAAGTCCTTGGCCTGCTGGTCGCGGCTACGGAGGTGCGGAACAATGTTTGCCGTGAAACAGAAACGGACACAAGGCGAGGGTGTTCACGCGTGCCCCGGGCTGGGGTTGGCTATTGACGCCGGGCCGGGTGGCGGCAGGAGCGGGTGGGCTTCCCCGATGTGGCCCGAAGCTCCTGAGCGTGACCG
>JAJEAI010000048.1 GCA_022824205.1 Candidatus Binatia bacterium | reverse complement strand
CTGGCGGCTCAACGCGCGCAACTCCCGGAACGGCTGCGGCGGCACGTGAGAAGGCGTGCACAGCCCGAACTGGCACACGCAGGCCAGCCACACGCTGTCGGCCACATCGGTCTTGCGCCCCTTCAACTGCTTCACCTGCTGAGCATGCACCAGGATCGCTTCAATCCCCGCACGCTCCAGAGCCTCGAAGGGCGCCACCCAATACACCCCGGTCCCTTCCATCACCGCCGCCCCCACCCCGTGCCCCCTCAACCACCCCGCCATCTCCTCCAACCCACTCGCCGTGGCGGCAAATTCCCGTGTCTCCTCCACCGGCTCCCCCCCACCCTCGCTCAACCGCACCGTCGCGGTGATCTGCATCTTATGAACGTCCAGTCCCGCCGCCCGCGGGTGCACCACATGCAGGCCTCTTGTCTCCATCATTGCGTCCCCCCTTGCGCTTGTGGCCGCAACCTTCTATGGTCGCAGCGTGCCATCGTCAAGGCGGTGTGCGGGGATAACGGTCGGAAAGACACGCATCGGAACAAGCCGATGCCGTTCGTTTTGCCGCGCGTCCACGGCCTCAGGCCGGGCACTATACGGGGTGCGGAGCCGACCGCCGGAAGCAGTTTGACAACGGGGAACCAACCGCCGTTAACTCGACGCTCTCCCATCCCCGCCACCGCCTCCTTTCACATTGCCACGATGCCAACTGCTTCGGTAGCTCCTTGCTCCAACCACATCTGTTTCATCCTACGGGGTGACTTGCGGCAGGCCATGCCCGTTTGACACAGCCTGGGAAGCGGGAATGACGTTTCGGGCTGTAGGGCCGGTGGCAGCCGTCGCCGTTGTGACGCCTTGCCCAGCGCGGAAATTCCTGCACATACTCGTCCGTAGCCGCCAACGTCGACATGGAATCCCGCACACCCACCCGCCGGAGCGGTCCGACCTGAGCCGTGGAGAGCCTGTACATCCCGCTGCTGGCTCTGGGGGCCGCCCTGTGCTTTTCCTCGGGCCAGATCTGCTCCCGGCTCGGGCTGAAGTACGGCACTCCCACGAGCGCCACCTCGATTTCGCTCTTCACCTCCACGGTCATCCTGTTCGTGGCGCTGGGTCCATTGATTTTCTGGGACAACGCGCCGCCGGCGGGGCTGCTCCTGTTCATCGGCGCGGGGGTGCTTTCGCCCTTCTGCACGCAGATCCTCCTCTTCGTCTCGGCCACCAAGGTGGGCATCTCCCGGGCCTCTCCCCTGCGCAACACCACGCCGCTGTTCGCCGGGCTCGTGGCGGTGTTGTGGCTGGGAGAAACCGTGACCGTGGCCATCGCCACGGGCACCCTGCTCATCATCGTCGGCGCGAGCCTGCTGGGCATGAGAGACTCCGAGGCGGCCGCGCCGTACCAGCCCATCTACCTGCTGCTGCCCATCATGGCGGCCTTCCTGGGCGGCTTCTCGAGCCCCATGCGCAAGCTCGGCTACAGCATGATCGACTCCGTGCCGCTGGCCATCTGGATGGTGCAGGGCGGCGGGTTCGTGGCCCTGCTGCTTTACCTGCTGACGACGGGAAAATACCGGGAACTGGTCATCCGGCGCGAGACGCTGTGGTGGTTCGGACTGTCCGGGGCCCTCAACAGCGCGGCCGTGTCGCTGAACATGACCGCCCTGGAGATGGGCGACGTCGTGCTGGTATCGCCGCTCATCGCCACCACTCCGCTCTTCACGGTGATCCTGAGCACGGTGTTCCTGCGTTCCCTGGAGCGGGTGACGGTCAAGGTGCTGGTGGGAGCGGCTTCCATCTGTCTCGGCGGGGTCGTGCTCACCGCGTTCTGAAGCACGGACGGGTGCGCGCCGCGCAACGGACTACTTGAGCAGCCTCCCGTATCCGGGCAGGGACGGGCTCATGCCCATTCCCGACAGCGCATCCCAGATCCATGCCTGGGTGTTGGTGATGACGGGCTTGCCCAGGTCCGCCTCCAGCCGCTCGATGACCGACGACACGCGCCACTTGTTGCACGGCATGTAGATGCCGTCCACGTTGGGGCATTCTTCCAGCACGGCGGCGGCGAGATCGTAGCCGGTCTCGGGCGGGAGGTCCCAGATCTCGTGGGTGTTGTCGTAGCCGAGGCCGCGGTTGGCCGCCACCTCGATGTTGTAATGGTCGAGGAACCGGATGAGGTTCTCGTCCTGGTTGTGGGGGAACGGCGACGCCATGACCACCCGGTACACGTCCAGTGCCTTGAAGGCGCGCACCACCGCGGTCAGCACCGTCGAGGCCTTCACCGGGGTGATCTCCCGCACCGAATCCAGCACCATGCGGTCCGAGCCCGGTCCGCGGTAGGAAAGGAACAGCTCGCCCGTGATCATGAGGAAGTCCAGGGGGTCCCGGGTGAGGTCGCGGACGACGTCGGCGAAGGCCTCTTCCACCTTGGCGAAGGTCTCGTCCGTGAACGTGGTGACGTGGAGCGGCCGGCCCTTTATCTTGATGCCCTCCGGCAGTATGCGGTAGTATTCCTGAACGGTCGGATCGTCCAGATTGGGCGAGATCAGACCCAGAGTCTTCATCAAGTCCTCCATCGAATGCGCCTTGGCCGAACGCTCCGTCGCCGCCCTCCCGGCGCCAGGCACCGTCCACAAAAAAACCAGCGCGTCCTCCCGGCCCGGCCAGGAAGCGGCTGGTTCGTCTCGGTTCGTGTCAGCCAATCATTTCGTTTGCGTCGCGGGCGGGTGCGAACAACGTGGAACCCGCGCTGCCCGTCAGGCTGTAGGACGCGTATCAGAGCGGACTTTCGCTGTCAAGAATCCCCTCGGGCGCCTTTTGCGTTGTTCGCCCGCCCCCGGCGGCCCTCCTCCGGCTTGACTTTGAGTCCCCGACCCATTTGAATCCCTGAGCGGAAACGAGGTGAACCATGGCGAACGGCAGGATCGTAGGCGCCCCGGCGACACGCGGCGAGGGCGAGGACAAGGTGTCGGGCCGGGCACGTTACACCGCGGACATGGCGGTCCCGGGGATGCTCTGGTGCAAGGTGCTGCGAAGCCCCATCGCCCACGGGCGCGTCGTGCGCATCGACGCCGGCAAGGCGCTGGGCGCGCCCGGCGTACGGGCGGTGGTGACCGGAGCGGACCTGTCCGGGGCGCGCATCGGCAAGAAGCTCATCGACATGCCGCTTCTGGCGGACGGGGTGGTGCGCTACATCGGCGAGAAGGTCGCGGCCGTTGCCGCGGACAGCGAAGCCCAGGCCGAGGCCGCGGCGGCGCTCATCCACGTCGAGTACGAGGAGTTGGAGGCGGTGCTGGATCCGGTGGAAGCGGCCAGGTCGACGGCGCCGCTGATCCATCCGGAGGTCGCATCCTACTCCGGCCTGCTCCAACCCATGGACGCGCCGAGCAACGTGGCCGTTCGGCTGGAGTGGCGCAAGGGCGACGTGGAGGCGGCGTTCCGCGAGGCCGACCTGGTGGTGGAGAACACCTACACGACGCCCGCGGTGCACCACGGCTACATCGAGCCGCATTGCTGCATCGTGGAAGCCAAGGGAGACGGCGCGGACGTGTGGGCCTCCACCAAGAGCCTCTTCGCCCTGCGCGACCACATCGCCGGCGCCCTGGGCATCCCGGCGGACAAGATCGTCGCCCACCCCGGCTACCTCGGCGGCGACTTCGGCGGCAAGGGCGACGCCAACGACATCGCCCTGTGCTACGTGCTATCCGTAAGGACCGGGCACCCGGTCAAGTACCTCATGGATTACACCGAGGAGCTGATCGCCGGGAACCCGCGCCACCCTTCGGTGACCACCGTCAGGACCGGGGTCAAGAGGAACGGCCTCATCGTCGCCCAGCACATGGACCTGCTCTTCGACAGCGGCGCCTACGGTTCGTACCGTCCCCAAGGCTATCTGGTGGGAGCCCACAGTTCCGGAGGTCCCTACAAGATCGCCCACTTCCTGCTGGAAGAGCGCTACGTCTACACCAACAAGGTGCCGTGCGGCTACATGCGCGCGCCGGGGCACCCCCAGGGCTTCTTCGCCAACGAGAGCCAGATGGACATGGTGGCGCGCCGGCTCGGCATGGACCCCACGGAACTGCGCCGCATCAACTTCGTCCACGACGGCGACATGGATCCCACCGGCATCCCCGTCGGCCACATCCAGCCGGACGAGACCCTGGACAGCGCCATCCGGACATCGAACTACCACGCACCCAGGCAACCGAACGTCGGACGCGGCATCGCCCTGGGGCACTGGATGTCCAAGGGCGGGGAATCGTACGTGGACCTGCGGATGGAAGCCGACGGCGCCGCGACCGTGGGCGCATCGCTGGTGGACGTCGGACCCGGCGCCTACACCATGATGCAGCAGGTGGTGGCGCAGGAGCTGGACCTGCCGCTGGAACAGGTGCGTTTCGAGAGCGTAGACACGACGCGAGTGGCCAAGGACACCGGGGTGCGCGGCAGCAGCAGCACCCGGGTCCACGGCAACACGGCCTTCGATGCCGCGGACAAGGCCCGCGCCGCGCTGCTGGAGGTCGCCGCGGAGCGCATGGGCGTTCCCGCCGAGGAACTCGGGGTCGTCAACGGCGGCATCACGCATCTTCGTTCGGAGCGGCGCATGACCTTCGCCGAGCTGGTGGGCGCCGCGGGCGGCCCCGTGACCGTCACGGGCCACTACGCCAATCCCACGGACGGCCCGGAGACTTCCATGGTGGCGCAGGTGGCCGAGGTGGAGGTGGACCCGGAGACCGGCCAGTTCGCGGTGCGCCGGCTCACCACCGCGCACCACACCGGCACCGTGCTGAATCCCCTGGGCCACCAGGGACAGATCGACGGCGCGGTGGTCATGGGGTTGGGCTTCGCCCGCTGCGAGGACATCGTCACCGACGGCGGCCGCGTGGTCACCGCCAACCTGGGCGACTACAAGCTGCCGAACATCAAGGACATCCCGGCACTGCGCACGGAGGTGACCGAGGCGCCCGTGGGAAGCGGCCCCTACGGCAGCATGAGCATCGGCGAGACCGCGGTCATCCCCACGGCCGCGGCGGTGGCCAACGCGGTGGAGGACGCCGTGGGCGTGCGCATCACGGACCTCCCGGTGACCGCCGAGAAGGTGTTCGCCGCGCTCCAGGCGAAGCGCGCGTAGGACGGCGCCGGGCGTTCCCGCCGCCGGCGAAACCTTGACGCGTCCCCCGGCCGCTGTTATCCCGAAAGGACGCTTGGCAGCGTGCGTTTGCGCGACCCACACGCCAGCCGAAACCGGCCGGAACACAGGAGGTCTTCGAGTCCATGGCCACCATGATTACCAGCGAGTGCATCAACTGCGGCGCGTGCGAACCCGAATGTCCCAACGAAGCCATCACTCAGAACGATGAGATCTACGTCATCGATCCGGTCTTGTGCACCGAGTGCGTCGGCTTCCACGACTACGAAGCCTGCGCCGCGGTGTGTCCGGTGGACTGCTGCGTGACCGACCCCAACAACGTCGAGACCGAGGAGGTGCTCATCGGCCGGGCGCGCACGATCCACGCCGACACCGACTTCGGCGACAACTTCGAATCCCGGTTCCGGGAGGGTGGAGGCACCCCCGCCGCGGCACCGGCCGACGCAGAGGCCGCCGCACCGGCGGAAACACAGGCCGCCGCGCCGATGGCGGCCGGCGCGCCCCAGCCGGCCACGGCTCCGGCCGCCGTCTACACCGGCGCGTCGCGACCCTCCATCGCGGTGCCCGCGCCGGACGCGTGGCCCGTATCCCTGCACTGCTTCGCGTGCGGCGCCACCTACGAGGTGGAGACCGGCCGCCTGACCATCGGCAACGTGCTGTTCTGCCCCGAGTGCTTCAAGTCGACGGTGGTGAAGGACGACCTCAACTACCTGGTGCGCACCACCGTGCAGCGCTTCCACGATCAGTGGAACGCCGACCTGGCGGGCTTTCTGGAGAGCCGTGAGCAGGAGCTGCGGCAGTTCCAGGAAAGGCGTGAGCGTGAGCTGGCCGCGTTCGAAAAGAACCAGAAAAAGCAACTGGACGAGTTCGGCAAGCGCCTCGCCAAGCTCACCGAAGACTATCAGGCACCGGGCAAGCAGATCCCCAAGCGGGCGCTCCTGAGCTGGCGCTCCAAGGCCGCGGGCTAGCTGGCTAGCTTCGGCTCCGCCGTGGCCGCGGACTTCCACATCATCTCGCTGACCCTTCACATCGGGCTGGTGGCGGCGCTGTGGCGCGTGCTGTTGCCGGCGTTGCGGCGCGAGGCAGGGACGGAAGCCCGGACCGCGTTCCTCGTGCGCGTGCTGCGCGTGTACAACCCGACACAGATCGCCCTGCTGGGGATCGTGACCCTGACCGGGGCTTCCCGCATCACCGACCTCAAGGCGCTGCACGGCACCGCCTACTCGCAGGAGTTCGGCACGGCCCTCGCCGTAAAACTGCTGCTGGCCTTCTTCGTCATCATGCTGGGAACCTGGCAGTGCATGGGCATCGCCCACCGCTTCGTCCGGCAATCCGAGTCACCCGAGGGAGTCACCGCCGAAGGGGTGGAGCGGGTGCTGCGCAAGCTGGACCACTCGTCGGTGCTGATGCTGGTGTTCCTGGCGGCCACGCTGTGGGTCGGCCTTTCGCGGTAGAGTGCCCGACCCCCCTCCCCTGCCCGGTTCCAGCTTGACAAGAAAGGTCGGGAACGTTATTCGTCACGGATACCAGCGCATGATTCCTGCCAAAGACAGCACGGGTAAGCCCGCTTCCAGGGGCAAAAAATCGGCTCGGGGTACGACAGCGTCCAAAGGCGCGGTCAACGAACCCGACGAAACCGAAGATCAGGACCTCCCCAGCGACGCCGCCGGCCGGCTCAAGATCAAACGGCAGTACGAAGAGCTCCTGGGAATCCGCATCGAGAAGCTCAAGGGGCGCGTCCTCAACCGGGAAAAGATCAACAAGACCATCGAGGGCATCTACTTCATCTGCCTCGCGTGCAAGAAGATCTGCCACAACCTCGACGAGGGTCTCCTGCAAGACCCTGAAACGCACGTTTGCTACTGCGAAGGCTGTCGGCGAAAGCGGTGATCCCGGCCGCGTCGCCGCCCGACGTCCCTCCTCCCTACTCCACCTGTTCCGCCGGGCTCCGTTGCTCCGACGCCTCCGCCTCCACGCGCCGGGCCGTGGTGACGAACCCGGTATGCCCCACCATGCGGTGCTGCGGCCGGACGCTCATCTCCTTGACGTGCCAGTAGCGCACCAGGGTCTCCATCGTATCGATGCACGCGAAGCCGCCGTGCTCCTTCAGGGAATCGACGAACCCTTTCACCTGAAGCACCGTCGGCACGTAGCCCAGGAACACTCCGCCGGGCCGGAGCGCGCGCCACGCCAGGTCGGTTTGCCGCCAGGGCTCCGGCAGATCGAGCAGGATCCGGTCCACCGTCAGGTCCTGGAGGCCGTCGGCCACGTCCCCCATCTCCAGCGTCCACTGGGGCGCCGCGCCGTAATAGCGGGCCACGTTCCGTTCCGCCGCGCGGGCGTGTTCTTCCCGGGTCTCGAAGGAGATGACCCGTCCCTCGGGACCCACGGCGCGCAGCAGCGCCAGCGTGAGCGCCCCCGGGCCGACCCCCGCCTCCACCACCGTCGCCCCGGGATAGACGTCGCCCCACATGAGGATCAGCGCCAGGTCCTTGGGATAGATCACCTGCGCCTTGCGCGGCAGGTTCGGGATCAAGCGCTCCAGCGTCGGGCGGAGCACCACGAACCGCTCCCTGAGCGACGACCGCACGCTGAAACCGTCCGGCCGGCCCAGCAGCTCGTCCACCGCGATGGTCCCGCCACGGATGGAGACGGTCTCGCCGGCCCGGAGCGTCTTCAGGTACTCCCGGTCCTTGCGGTCGAAGAAGATGACCGAGTCGCCGTCGCGGAGAGGCTCCCCGGTGGTGCGAAGGCCGTGGAAGGTCGTTGAATCGGGAATGGTCTGCTCCTTGAATCAGACAGCCGGACGGTGCCACGCGGCACGCGGACTTGCATCAGGCGGCGGCCGCCGGCTTGGCAGCCACATGCCAGATGGCTACGAGCAAGGCCAGGAGCAGCATCGGCGTGGCGCCGATGTTCACCCAGGTCCAGCCCAGGAAATGGATGAACGCGCCGGATGAAAGGGATCCGATGGCGACCACCGTGTAGATGATCTGATTCATCATTCCCTGGGTCTTGTTGCGTTCGGCCGGCGTGTAGGCCGTGGTCATGAGGGTGGTGGCGGCCGTGTACGTGAAGTTCCAACCCAACCCGAGCAGGACCATCGCCAGCCAGAAATGGAAGACGTGGATGCCCAACAGGGCGACGGCGATGCAGGCGCCCTGGAGGGCGAGACCGGTCACGATGATGGCGATCTCTCCGTAGCGCTTCACCAGCGAACCGGTGAAGAAGCCGGGCGCGAACATGGACACGGAGTGTGAAGAGAGCACCACGGCCACCGAACCGAAATCGTGGCCGCCGTACAGGATCATGGCCACCGGGGTCGCCGTCATCAGGAAATTCATGACGCTTTGAGCCACCGTCGCGGACACCGCCGCGACAATGAACACCGGCTGCTTGACGATTTCCAGCAACGACCGTTGCTCGCCTTCAAGCTGTGCCTTGGTCAGGTTCGGGATGTTGAGGAACAGGAGCGCGAGGGCCGCCAGCAGGCCTGTCCCGACCATGAACATGAACGCGCCGGCGTAGAGGTGGCTTTCCAGAAGCCCCTTGCCCCAGTTGGCCAGGTTCGGACCCGCGAATCCGGCGAACACACCGCCCGCCAGCACGAAAGAGATGGCCTTGGGTCGGAAATCCGTCGAGGCAGCGTCCGCCACCGCGAACCGATAGAGTTGGGAAAAACTGGAAAACAACCCGTACAGGAAGCCACCCAGCAACAGCAGCGAGAAATTCTGGTAAAGGACGGCGGCCATGCAGGAGATGCCGCTGGCCGCGGCGAGGACCGTACCGCAAAGAAAACCGACCTTGCGTCCGAACCGGCGCGTGAAGAGCGAGGTAGGCATGGCGGCGAGGGCCGCGCCCACCACGATGAGCCCGGTGGGCAAGGTGGCGAGCGCCCGGTGCGGCGCGATCAGCAGCGCCACCGCCGGGGACGTTACCATGAAGAGCCCCCGCCCCGTGCCGGACAGCATTTGGCAGGTACCGAGGACCAGGACGTTCTTGTGGTCGGTTTTCATAGCGCTCAACCCTGCCGGGAACGCCCTTGCCTCCGGCGGTTCACAAGCCAAGACCCTGCCTGAAAGCTGTTCGCGACATCCATGAAGTCGTGTGGCGGAGAGGAGGGGATTCGAACCCCTGGTACCCTTTTGGGGTACACACGATTTCCAGTCGTGCACCTTAAGCCAGACTCGGTCACCTCTCCGTTGGACGTGGGGGATCAGGCTGAACGGGCCGTCCGGTCCGGGCGGGCGAGGATCCCGCGCGCCGATCCTCTCCGAGAGTATGTAGCATTACGGCGAGGAATTGGCGACTCTTGGGGCGTTTGGGCACGGATCCCTGGCCGGAGACGCCTTCCCTTTCACGTGGCGATGTCCCTGGCCCACTCCCGGTTGCGGCGATACCAGTCCACCAGTGCGGCGACGCCCGCGGCGAAGTCGGTCTCCGGTCGCCAGCCCAGCAGGCGCCGGGCCTTGGAGACGTCGGCCCAGGTGGCGTCGACGTCCGCGGGGTGGCGGTTTCGGTAGCGGACGGACGCGCGTTGGCCGAGCAGGCGCTCGATCAGGCGGAGAGCGTCGTTCAGGACGATGGGCCGGTCGGAGCCCAGGTTGATGATCTCGTAGCCGGGCGCGGCCGCCAGCGCCGCCAGGACGCCCCGGGCGACGTCGTCGACGTAGGTGAAATCGCGCTGCTGGGTACCGTCGCCGAAGACCGTGACCTCCCTCCCTTCGCTGATCCACTGGACGAAGCGGAAGAGGCTCATGTCCGGCCGGCCGGCCGGTCCGAAGACCGTAAAGAAGCGCAGCACGGTGACGTCGATGCCGTGAAGGGCGTGGTAGGTGTGCGCCATCACCTCGGCGGCCTTCTTGGAGGCGGCGTACGGGGACAGCGGGCGGTCGGTGGCGGCGTCCTCCCGGAAGGGGCGCGGGTTGTCGCCGCCGTAGAGGCTCGACGTGGAGGCGAGCACGAACTTCCCGATCTCCCGCGTCCGGCACAGGTCCAGCAGGTTCAGGGTCCCCGTGACGTTGGTGGAGACGTAGACCCAGGGGTCGTCGGCGGAGGCGCGCACGCCCGCCCGGGCGGCCAGGTTGATCACCGCGCCCACCGGCCCGGACGTTGCCACGGCCTGCATCAGGGGCGCCAAGGCCCCGCGGTCGCCGATGTCCGCGCGGATGAAGGAGAAGCCCGGCCGCGCCCGGAGCCGCGCCAGGCGCCATTCCTTGAGGCGCACGTCGTAGGCGGGATTGAGGTCGTCGACGGCGATGACGGTGTCGCCGTGGGCGAGCAGCAGTTCGCACACCTTCCAGCCGATGAAACCGCACGCTCCGGTGACGAGGATGGTACTCATGGGACAGGTTTCCGGGCCTCCGCGAAACGGACGCCGCTTGAACAATCGTCCGGCTGTTGTTAGTCGGAACGGTGTTCGGAAGTCAACGTCTTCGGCTAACCCGGATATTTCACCAAGGGTGGGGAGCGGGACCTCAGTTCGTGATATAAAGTAATCATATCAACGACTTGGCGGGTCGAGGAACGAGGTCCCACGATGACAGAGTGTATTTTGGAGCAACTGGAATTTCAAGGGCTTGGG
>JAJEAI010000016.1 GCA_022824205.1 Candidatus Binatia bacterium | reverse complement strand
GGTGGGGGGGTATGGCGGCCTCATTGCCCGGCCCCACCCCGCCTGGATTCCCGCTTCCGCGGGAATGATTCGTCGGGGTGTAGCGGGATTCCGTAACTATCGGAAATCATTGAACAAGATCTTATTTTCATATCAATGACGTTCTGGGTCATGGGTGTCGTTTCTCGTTGGCTCACACGAGCCCCCAGGTGCGCCGCAGCCACCATTCGGCGCCCAGCAACAGCACCGCCAAGGCAAACAGCAACGGCTCGTTCCACAAGGCCACGCGGCTTCGCGCCACGATGCGGGACGGCGCGGCCCGCTCCATCAACCGTTCGAACTCCGACCAGTGGGCGTCGGTCAAGGAGGCGGCGGGGACGAACAACCCCTGGCTGCGCGCGGCCACGGCTTGCAGCAGCTCCGGCCGCGGCCGGCCATCGTCGTTCTCCTCCGACGGCAGCGCCACGAGGAAGTTGTGGGCGGCGCTTCCCAACGGCTTTCCCCCGGCCGCGGCGCGCGCCTCGATGCGGTGGGAGCCCTCCACGCGCGGCGTGAACTCGGCACGATATTCGCCGGCCTGGTCGGTGGGCGCGCTTTCCAGCGGCGACTGTTGGCCCTCCGGCCCCGTCACCATCACCTGGAGCACCGGGTCCTGGGCCGGGGTGTGGTCGTCGCGCAACACCCGGATGCGGAACTCGTGCTTGTCCCCGGGCTGCCGCGAACCGCCTACCGCGAGGATGCGCACCTGGTTGAAGGCTGGCTCGTGCGCGAGCCAGCGAACGCTGTTGCGGATCAGCTTCAGGTGGAGCTGGGGATTCTGGTTGCGCCCCACCGCGTCGAAGTTCCAGCGCCACAGATCGTCGCTGGTGAAGGCCAGCGAGCGCCCCTCCTGGTAGCGGTTCACGGTCAGCAGCGGCATCTGCCGCCCGCGCACCTGCGCCGAGAGCAGCACCTCGCCGTCGGCCTGTGCCACCTCGTTGAGGGTGGTCAGGGGCGGCAGCGCGCTCCAGGCTTCCTCGTTGGTCTCGGGGTCCGCGAACACCCGCGTCAGCGGGTGCGCCTTGCCGGCCGGGGTGAGCCCGGCGCGCGCGGCCACGCCGGTGTGGAACGCTCCGCCCCCGTCGAGTTTCACCGGCAATACGGCATGGAGCGCGGTCCGGTGGTAACCGCCGCGATCGAACGCGCGCGGGCCGCCGAGCATGGCGATGCCGCCGCCGCCGTGCACGAAGTCCCGGATGTTCTCGAAGTAGAGCGGGTTGAAGTAGGTGCGGTGCGAGAAGTCATCGAGAATCAGCACGTCGAAGTTCTTCAGCTCCTCGAGGAAGATCTCGTCGATGGGAAACGGGATCAGGCTCATCTCGTTCTCGCGCACGTCCACCATGTCGCTGGGCGTGCGCAGGAAAACGAACGACACCAGCTCCAGGAACGGATCCTGCTTCAGCGCGAAGCGCAGGAAACGGTAGTTCCACGAGGGCGACCCCGACAGCGTCAGCACCCGGAGCTTGTCGCGCCGCACCTCCATGCGAAACGCCTTGCGGTTGTTGCGGGCGATGCTCTCGCCTGCCTGTTCGGGCAGCGTGAGCGTGAAGCCGTGGGCTCCCAGCTCCCGCGGCGTGTAGTTCAGCGTGACGCGGTTTTCGTAGGCGTCGCGGTCGATGGCGATGGGGTGCGTAGAGATGAGGTTCCGGCCCAGGTTGAAGTAGAGCGGCACCTGGACCCCGGCCATGCCGAAGGCCTGGATGGTGAACTCGATGGCGGTGGCACGCCCGCGGAAGGCCATCTCCGGCGTGCGCAGTCCGGTGATGCGCAGGTCCCTGAAGCCCTCGGTCGCGCCCACGCCGATGGTCATGACGGGCCGCGGATGGCCGGTGAACCCGTCGAGGGCGTCGGGCGGGTTGACGATGCCGTCGGACACGACCACGACCCCGGCGGCGTCAGGTTCGTTTTCACTCACGTGCCGCAGGGCGTGGAACAAGCGGCTGGCCCCGCCCGCGGCGCTCACTCCGGCGACCGCGTCCGGCTCCAGGGCCGCGGTCTCGCGGTCGTAGGCGTAGAACTTGAGGTCGTAGTTTCCGGCCAGTCCGCGAGTGAGCCCGGACGCTCCAAGGGCCTCCTTGGCCGCGTCGAGCCGGGTGGCGCCCCCCTCGCCCGACTCGAGCTTCATGCTCTCGGAGGAATCCAGCAGCACCACCAGCGGGCGCCGCAGCGAGGTGGGGTCCTCCACCGTGCGCGCCGGCCCCAGGAGAAACAACAGCAGCAGCGCGTAGACCAGACTCCGCAGGAGCGTCAGCAGCGACGCCTTGCCGAGCCCCAGGCTGCGGTGCAGGAACCGGAACTGATGTACCAGGAAGCCCGCCGCCGCCAGCGCCAGCCCGGCCGTCAGCCACCACGGAAGCCCGCCGCCCAGAACGATGTCCGAAATTCCCGCCATACCGCGCTACTGCGTCAATCGCCGCCGTATGAACGGCACGTGGATCAGGTCCTGCTTGTAGTTGCCGGTCATCGAGTACAGGATGATGTTGACACCGAGATGGAAGGCGTCGCGCCGCTGCTCCTCGCCGTTGGGAACGCAGGGGTGGCTCCAGCGCCCCAGTCCGTCGCGTTCCCAGGCCCCGCCCAGGTCGTTGTGGCAATACACCACCGGCGTGGTCTCCCCGAGGTGGATTCCCTCCAGAAAGGAGCTTGTGGCGACGCGGCCGCCGATCCTGCGTATCAGGTAGTAGCTCCGCAAGAGCGCGTGGGTCAGGGGCACCTTCTGCATCTCCTGCTCCGGGAACACCCGCTTCATCTCCGCGCGGAAGCGCCGGTCGAAGCCGTACCCCAGTTGTCCGAGGGTGTTGTCGGCGAGCAGGAAGCCGCCAAAGCTGAGGAAGCGCCGCATATTGTCCACCTCCGCCTCGGAGAAGGGCTGGAAGTCGTACTTCCCCGCCATGTAGAGGAACGGGTACGAGAACAGCTCGGGATCCGTGAGCCCGACCACGCGCCGCTCCCGCTCCGCTTCCACGCTGGTGCGGCGCATCAACTCTTCCATCATCGGAGTGGTGGCTCGGGGTCGCGGGTCCCAGTCGCCGCCGCGGTAACGTACCTGCGCGAAGACGAACTGGATGCGACGGCCGGCCTGGGCCGCCACGGCCGATTGCGCCGACGCGGGCATTGCCCGCAGGCCCCAGGCGGCTCCGGCCGCCGTTCCCACGATGCCTTGAAGGAACCTTCGCCTATTCATAGTTGCGTTGCCCCAGCCAGCCCTCGAACAGCAGCGTCGCCATCAGCAACACCACCAGGGCCAGCGCGAGATCGGTGCGGCTGCCGCCCGCGGACAGGGCGCCGGCCGCCATGACCTCGTGGCTGACCGGGCCGAGCTTCCGTTCCAGTTCCTCGGCGCCCATGCGCTTGAGGCGCGATTCGAGCACCGGCGGGTTCACCGCGTACAGCCCGGCCACGTCCACGTCGGCCGAAGGGGGCACCACCCGGTAGATGCCGGCGAAGTGATTGCCGTTGAAGGCCCCGGATGCCTCGCCGCCGACGGCCGTCAGCGTCACCGCCTTCTCCGACCGTCTGGGATCGACCACCCGCAGTTGCGTGCCCGCGTGGCTCGCCGCGGTAGACCACCGTTTGGCGGTGCCGGCAGTGATGCCCGTGTCCACGGTACCGCGGCTGCCGCCCGCCATGTAGGTCACCAGGGACTGCATCAGCGGCACGTAGCCGGCCTTGAGCGGCAGGTTGTTCCAGGCGCTGTCGGCGCTGGTGGTGAACAGCAGAACGCGGCCCTTGCCCACCTCCTTCTCCACCAGCAGCGGTTGCCCGTTGCCGAGATGCATGAGGACACGTCCGCCGGTGGGCGTCGCCTCGAAGTAGGTGGAAACCTTGGCGGCGCGCAGGGAGTCCAGCAGGCGCTTGTCGCCGAAGGCCGCCAGCGCCGGGTGACCCGTGTCCACCTCGTCCACGCCGACGTTCTGGTCCAGGGGCACCCGCCGCCGTTCCCCCAAGGGACCGGGCAGGAGCGGCACGGGGCCGCGCCACAGGAGCCGGTTGTACTCCGCGGCGTTCACCCGGTCGCCCAGGGACAGCAGCAAGCCGCCGCCTCCTTCCACGAAGGCCGCGAGCCGCGCCACGAAGGCCTCGGGCAGATCCGGTACGTTGGCCAGGGTGACGACCTGGTAGCCCTCGGGGTTCACTTGTCCCAAGGCGCCGGCCAGGATGACCTCCGGCAGGAGCACGGAGTTCGCAAGGTCACCCGAAGGATTGAGCGCCCGGCTCAGGAAGAACGTCTCGCTGGCCACCAAGGCACGCTGCGGGTCGCCGTCCACCAGCAAGAGGTTCAGGCGGTCCCGGGTATGGAGCGTGAAGTAGTGGCGCCGGTTGCCCGAGAACCCGTCGCCATGGAGCGAGACGTAGCCGGAATGGCTGCCGGGCCGTTCCAGCTTGAAACGGAAGCCGATCGTGGACTCCGCCCCCGGCGGCAGCGTCACCTGCTTCTCGTCGCGCACCTTTTCGTCGATGGTCAGCCGCGCGGTGACTCCCGGGATCTCCCCCGCGGTGAAGTTCACCACCGTGGCGGCGAGCTCGAGGTCGAGTCCCGGGGCCACGTCCGCGGTGCGCGACTCCAGCGTCTTGACGGTGGCGCTGGGCGGCGTCTCCGCCGGCCCCACCGTGACGATCTTGACCGGCACGGTAGGGTCGTACTCGCCTACGGCCGGCAAGGACAGCCGGTCCCAGCCCGACACGCCGAGGTCCGTGACCACCCACAGCGCCTTCTGCCCGCCCGCGCCGCGCAGGAGCCTGTAGGCGGTGCGCAGCGCGCCCGTAAGGTCCGCGGTGCCGGCGGTGACGGCCAGGGGCCCGAGATCCTTGAGGGCCGCTTCCTCGGGGGACTTGAGACCCGGCGCGACGGATGCCAGCGGATTGGTGGCGATGACCGCCGCGCGGTCGCCGTCGTCCAGCGCCTCCAGGATGCGCCCCGCGGCTTCCTTGGCTTCGTCGAACGGGTTGCCGTCCTGGCGTACCTGCATGCTCAGCGAGTTGTCCACGATGAGAACGGCGGTGAGGGGCGCGCCGCGGGCGGCGAGACCGACCCCGGTCTCCCACAGGGGATGGGCCAGCAGCAGCGCCAGCAAGAGCACCGCCAGCGTGCGCACCGCCAGCAGGAGCCAGTTGCGCAGGTTGTAGGTGCGCGCCACGCGCCGTTGCGAGATGAGCACGAACCGTACCGCCGGGAAGCGCAGGCGCTTCTGCTGCCGGCGGTTGAGCAGGTGGATCACCAGCGGGATCACCCCCGCCGCCAGGGCCACGAGGTAGAGCGGGTAGAGAAACGCCAGGTTACTTCCTCCAGCTCAGGTAGCTCACCAGAGCCTGGTCCAGCGGCGTGGCGGTGGACACCAGTTGGTAGTCGATGGCGTACTGGTGACAGCCCGATCGCAGCGTGTCGATGTGGTTCGTCACGACCCGGCGGTATTCCGCCTGGATGGCCTTGGGGTCGGCGGTGACCCGGAGCCCCGGGTCCTCGATGTCCTCGAACCGGGTGTTGCCGGAGAAGGGCAGGGTCAGCTCGGTCTCGTCCATGACGTGGAAGACCAGTACGTCGTTGCCCTTGAAGCGGAACAGGCGCAGCCCCTGGAGCACCGACTCGGCGTCGTCCAGCAGGTCCGACACCAGCACCACGAGCCCCCGCCGGCGGATGCCGCCGGCCACCTCCAGCAGCACCTTGCCCACGTCGGTGTCGCCCCGGGTGGTCTCGGCCTCCAGCCGCTGCAGCAGTTCCACCATGTAGCCGCGTGTGGCCTTGGGCGGAAGCTGCGCGTCGATGCGGTCGGAGAAGGTGGTGAGGCCGGCGGCGTCCTGCTGCCGCAGGATCAGGTAGGCCAGCGAGGCGACGAGGATGCAGCCGTACTGGAACTTGGTGAGGGCGCCGGAGGCGTAGTCCATGGAGCCGCTCACGTCCAGCAGCAGGTGCGTCTTGAGGTTGCTCTCGTCCTCGTATTCCTTGATGAAGTAGCGGTCCAGCTTGCCCAGCGCCTTCCAGTCGATGCGCCGGATCTCGTCGCCCGGGGCGTACTCGCGGTGTTGCTCGAACTCGACGCTGAACCCCTTCGCCCGGCTCCGATGGAGCCCCGCCATGACGCCTTCCACGACCCAGCGCGCCTTGAGGTGCAGGTTCGACAGCCGCGCCAGCACCGCGGGGTCGAAGTAGCTTTGTTCGGTGGTGGCCATGACCGACAACGGCAGCTAACCATTAAATGGCGGCAAGCTCAAGGCGGGACGTTCGCGTTCTACCCCGCTCAAGTCCCGCGGCACGGCCGGGAAGAAGCCCTCCCGTTGGGGCGCGGACGGCCCGCGATGTCTCTCTCGGTTAACATACACCCTGGCAACCTTTCCGACCTTCCGGGACCGACTTAACCATGCCCGCGGTGCCCGCGCTTTGGATTGTGCGGTGTTGATGGGTTACGCTTGGGCCTGATGACGAATGCGGGAGAGCACCTCACGTGAGGGGACATCCCGAAAATCGGCGGTCGGATGGGACAACGCAGTGGATGAACGAAACAGAGGACTTCGCGCCATCGGCAGGGACCGGCTGGTGCTGCTGGGGTACGTCACCGGCGGGCACTTCGCCGTGCACTGGTTCGGACAGCTCTTTCCGCTGATCCTGGAACCCCTGAAAGTGGCGCTGCGCCTGAGCTACGTCCAGGTCGGGGCGCTCACCACCATGCGCGAGCTCACCACCGGGCTCGTGAACCTGCCCGCGGGGCTGCTGGGCGACCGCCTGGCGCGCCATCGCGCCGCGATCCTGTCCTCGGCTCTCGTCGCCATGGGGTTGGCCTACTGCATCTTCGGCTTCGCCTCCGGCTATATCTACGCGCTGGTCGCGGCCGGGTTCGTGGGGGCGGGCATCGCCCTTTGGCACCCCACGGCCATGGCGTCCCTTTCCAGCCGCTTCCCGGAGCATCGAGCCACGGCCTTCGCCGTGCATGGCATGGGGGCCACCGTCGGCGACACCCTGACGCCGGCTGTGGTGGGGCTCCTGTTCGTGCTGTATCCCTGGCGTCCCGTCATGGCGCTGCAACTCGGTGTAGCGGTGCTGGTGGGCGTGCCCCTGTGGTTGGGCTTGCGCGGGGTCTTTCGTACGCACGCCGCCGTGTCCGGGGGCGGGGGAGGGCAGGCGGCGGCCTTGGGCGAATTCCTGCGCAACCCGGCGTTTCTGGGCATGGCCTTGGCCAACGGCTTGATGAACACCGGCCGCGTGCTGGTGATGACCTTCTTCCCGCTCTACGTCATTGAAACCCTCGGTTACTCGTACTCCGGACTGGGCAACTACTACGCGTTGCTGCACGCCATGGGGACGGTGTCCCAGCCGTTCCTCGGGTATCTCTCGGACCGCCTGGGCCGGAAAAGGGTGCTGGTGCCGGCGTTCCTGATGCTGGCGGTCCTCTACACGCTGGTGCCGCTGGTGGGTCCGGGGATCCCCCTGGGAATCGTTGTGACTCTCATCGGCCTGTTCTTCTACACCCTCACCAACGTCACCGCCGCCGCCGTCGTGGACGTGGCCGGCTCGCGCATTCAGGCCACCTCGCTGGGGATCACGTTCCTGTCCAACAGCATGTTCACCCTGCCCGGACCGGTGATCGGCGGCTACCTGGTCCAGCATTACGGCATGGGCTCGGTGTTCTACCTGTGCGGCGCCCTGCTGCTGTCGGCCGCGGTGGTGATCGCGCCGCTAGGGCTTTACCGGGGCTGGGGGCGGTGATCCGGCTGCTCCCGCGCGCGTGTTCCGAGCCCGCCGGCGGGACCGGGACGAACGGTGACAGGAACGAGTCATGACTTCCTGGATGCCTCCGGTACGAAACGTGGAGCTCTCGCGCGACGCGGTCCACGTGTGGCGTACGGCCACCGAGGTCTCCCCGACCCGTCTGGATCCGTTTCGCGACGTCCTGGCCCCTGACGAGCGTGCGCGGGCGGCGCGGTTCCTCTACGAGGACGACCGGCGGCGCTACACCGTGGCCCGCGGTGTGCTGCGGACCCTCCTCGGGCGTTACCTCGACGTGGAGCCCGCGTCCCTGCGGTTTCGGTACGGCGCCCATGGCAAGCCGGCGCTTACGGAAACCCCCGGCGGCCGCGACGTGCGTTTCAACCTGTCCCATTCCTACGGGCTGGCGCTGCACGCCTTCGCCGTGGGTCGGGAGGTCGGTGTCGACGTCGAGCGCATCCGTCCGAACATCGACGTGGCGGGCGTGGCGCGGCACTCGTTTTCGCCCGCGGAGGTGGAAGCCCTGACGAGTCTCCCGGCGGGACAACGGCGCGAGGCCTTCTTCAACTGCTGGACCCGCAAGGAGGCCTTCATCAAGGCCCACGGCGAGGGCATCGCGCTGGGGCTGAGCCGGTTCGACGTGACGTTGCGTCCGGGCGAGCCGGCGGCGCTGTTGCGTTTCGACGATGACGCCACCGAAGCGGCGCGGTGGGCCCTGTGCGCGCTGGACGCGGGCGACGGTTACAAGGCCGCGCTGGCGGTGGAAGGCGGGGGGTGGAGTCTCCGGTGTTGGGAATATACCTCTGACGAGGTCATGTTTCCCGCGCGGTATGGTCCACAGGGATCGTGATCGCTTGGGCACCCGGGCGGGCGGCACTCGCCGCCGGCATCAGCCCACGGTGGCGCCGCTGCTGATGCTGTGGAGACCTTCGGCGCCGTCCGTGATCACGTCCACCACCGTGGGCCTTCCCTTTTTCACGGCTTCCCTTACGGCATCCTGAATCTCGGCGGGGTTCTCCACCCGCAGGCCCTCGGCGCCGAAGCCCCGGGCCACCGCGGCGAAGTCCGTGTCGTTGAAGGCGGCGGGGGAATCGCCGCCCAGGTCTCCGGTGGCGATCATGCTCAGCGCCGAGTTGTTCATGACCACGAAGACCACCGGCAGGTCGTACTGTACCGCGGTGGCGATGACGTGCACCGACATGGAGAACCCGCCGTCGCCGCTCACGCTCACCACCGGCCGGTCCGGGTGCACGAGCTTGGCCCCCACCGCGGCGGGAGCGCCCCAGCCCATGCCGGCGAGCCCGCCGGGCACGAACAGGGTCCCCGGCGCCCGGGTCCGGTAGTAATGGGCCATCCACACCCGGTTGCTGCCGGCGTCGAGAGTGACGATGGTCTCGGGGTCCAACGCTTCGTTGAGGTCCTTGACCAGCCGCTGGGGCATGATGGGCACGGCGCTGGAGTGAAGCGCGGCGTTCTCGAAGTAGTTTTCCGCGCGCTTGCGTTCCTCCAGCCGCGCCGCCGCTTGGCGGTCGTTTCGCTGAAGGCCCTCTCCGCCCGTCTGCAGCAGTTGCTTCAACACGGCCTTGGCGTCGCCGATGAGCGAGACCGCCACGGGATAGGACCAGCCGGCGTTCCTGGGTTCGATGTCGATCTGGATCAGCGTCTGCCGGTCGCTGTCGATGAGCAGCTCGCTGTTGGTGTCGTTGGGGGCCAGCCGGGAGCCCACCACCAGAATCGTGTCCGCTTCCTGAATCACGCTGTTGGCCACCGGCTGGCCGTACCGGCCCATCATCCCCAGGGCCAGCGGGTGGTCCTCCGGGAATGCGCTCTTGCCGTTGTACGTCGTGGCCACCGGGCTTCCCAGCAGCTCGGCCATGGCCGCCAGCTCATCGTAGGCCTTCGCCGCGTGGACGCCGTTGCCGGCGATGATGACGGGCCGCTCGGCCGCCTTCAGCAGCTCGATGGCCGAAATCAGCTCCGCCACCGCCGGCATGGTCGAGTCCCCCTGGAGCCAGTGCTCGGTGGAGTGAACCCGCGGCGGCTTGTCCGGATCCAGCTCGCCCGCGATGGCGGCCTGGCGCATGATCACCGCGGTGGGTCCGTGACGGCCCGTGGTGGCGTGCTTGATGGCCATCTGGAGGCCCAGCACGGCTTCCTTGGGGGTAGCGGCCAGGACGGAGAACTTGGTGATGCCGGAGAAAAGGCCCCTCAGGTCGAACGCACCATAGTGCCCCCAGCCGCTGGCGTTCCTGGGATTCAGCGAGAAGTCGCCACCCTCGGTGGTGTCCGCCAGCACCACCATGGGCGAGCCCGCCAGGTGGGCCTCCAGGGTTCCGAAAATCGCGTTGGTGCCGATGAACGCCCCCTGCCCGAGAACCACTCCCGGCCTGCCCGTCAGGCGGCCGTACATGTCGGCCATGACCGACGCCGCCTGCTCGTGCCGCACCAGGATCGGACGCACCCGATCCGCGTACCGGGACAGCGAATCGAATACGCGCATGGCGCTGCCGCCGGGTATGCCGAAGACGAAATCCACCCGCGCCTCGGCGAGAACCTCGCAAATCTTGGTGTGTGCTTTCACCATGAAATTCTCCCGGACCCGCGCAGGATCGCGGCGACGCCGGACGTGCTCCTTGCATCGACGATTCTCATGGGCCTACACTCGCTGTCGAGGTTGTTAGCGAAGAACGCGTTGTTTTGCCATCGGGAGATGGGCGTAACGACGCAACGAAGCCAAGGGGGAAGACTACATGGCGCGCATCGCGAAGATCGAAAAGAAGGAAGACCTGAGCCCGGAGCACCACGGGGTGTTCGACGCCATCGCCGAAAGCCGCGGCCAGGTGCAGGGGCCGTTTCCCATGCTGCTGCACAACCCGGAGCTGGCCGGCCGCGTGGCCCATCTCGGCGCCCACGTGCGCTTCGAGATGGGACTCTCGCAGAAACTCAAGGAACTCGTGATCCTCACCGTGGCGCGGGAGCTGGACTGCGGGTTCGAGTGGTCGGTGCACGCCGGGCACGCACGCGCCGCGGGCATTTCCGACGAGTGCATCGAGTCCATTCGCGCGCGCGTGGAGCCGTCCGGGCTCACCGCGGAGGAAGCCGGCGTCCGCCGCTACGCACGGGAGCTGCTGCGCTCCCACCGCGTCAGCGACGCGGCGTTCGCGGCGGTGGAGAAGAACTTCGGAGCCCGTGGGTGCGTGGAACTGTCCGCGCTCGTGGGCTACTACGTCCTGCTGGCCTGCGTCCTCAATTCCATGGAGGTGGAACCGGCCGCGGGCGGCGCGGAACTGGATCCATCGTGATACACGGACGGAGCGAAATGAGCGACAGACCCAATTTCCTTTTCATCATCACGGATCAGCACCGGGCGGACCATCTGGGGTGCTACGGCAATTCGGTGGTGCGGACGCCTCACATCGACGCCCTCGCGGCGGCCGGCACCCGCTTCGAGCGGTTCTACACGGCCACGCCCATCTGCATGCCCAACCGGGCGACGCTCATGACCGGGCGCATGCCGTCGCTTCACGGCGTGCGGCACAACGGCATTCCGCTCTCCCTGGAGGCGACGACGTTCACGGACGTCATGTCCTCCGCCGGCTACCACACGGCGCTCATCGGCAAGTGCCACCTCCAGAGCATCAAGGACGACCTCCCGGTGGTGGGCATGCCGGAGCCGGACCCGAGCCGCGCGCGGCCGCCGCAACACCTGCGCGAGGCGCGGAAGGACGTCGGCGGGCGTTACGACCAGGAACTGCCTTCCACCTGGGCCCGGGACCCGGAGTTCGAACCCGTGTTTCCCTATTACGGGTTCCAGCACGTGGAACTGTGCATCAAGCACGCCGACCAGGTGGTGGGACACTACGACCGCTGGCTGCGCGCGCGTCACCCCGACCCCGACTCCCTGCGCGGACGCAGCCACGCGCTTCCCGGCGACGGTCGCGAGGCGCCGCAAGCGTGGCGCACGCGCGTGCCCGAAGAGCTCTATCCCACGAGCTACGTGGCCGAGCGCACCATGGCGTTCCTGGAGGAACATACGCGCTCCGGCCGGGACCGGCCGTTCTTTCTCCAGTGCTCGTTCCCGGACCCGCATCACGCGTTCACGCCGCCGGGGCGGTACTGGGACATGTACCACCCCGAGGAGATCGCCCTGCCGGGTTCGTTTCACCACGGCGAGCAGCCGGTGCTGCCGCATCTGGCCGCGCTCTACGAGGAGCGCGACCAAGGCAAGGCCGCGCGCGACGGGCAGCGCACCTTCGCCGTTACCGCCAGGGAGGTGCGCGAAGCCATCGCCCTCACCTACGGCATGATCACCATGATCGACGATGCCATCGGGCGCATCCGGGCGCGGCTCGAGGAACTGGGGCTCGCCGAGGACACGGTGATCATTTTCACCAGCGATCACGGCGACTTCATGGGCGACCACCAGCTTCTGCTCAAGGGCGCGCTTCATTACCGCGGCCTCGTGCGCGTGCCGTTCATCTGGATGGATCCGGCGACCGCGACGATGGGGGTGGTGAATCCAGGGCTGTGCGGAACACTGGACCTGCCCAGCACCATCCTGGACCGGGCGGGATTGGAGGGGCACAACGGCATGCAGGGGGTGGGCCTCCTGCCCGCCATGGACGGCGGCGCCACGGGCTATGACTCGCTGCTCATCGAGGAGCACCAGCGCCGCGGCTACATGGGCCTGCCCAACAACTTCCGCGCGCGCACCCTGATCACGCCGGACCGCCGGCTGACCCTCTACGAAGGCGCCGGCTGGGGCGAGATCTACGACCTCGACAACGACCCGGACGAGATGCGCAACCTCTGGGACGAGCCCGGCGCCCAACGGGCCGAGTTGTTGGAGGCGCTCGCCCGCAGGATGATGGCCCTCACGGACACGAGTCCCCTGGCCACGCACCACGGACCGTAGTCCTGGTGTGGTGTCCGGCTGATTCGCGTCATTTGATTCGCGTGTTTTGCGAGACACCACGCCGGGACCGGGGGAGGAACCTTCCGGGCCTTGCCCGGCACGGGCTCGCGGCCAGGGCTCGACGGGGAGGGGATCATGGGAAACGGAGGTCTGGATCTCGGCTTGGGCCTGCGCGCGCGCCATCCGTCCATGCTGGCGGCGCATTCGCGCCAGGCGGAGGACGCCGGTTTCAACCACGTCTGGCTGTACGATTCGCCGCGCTGCGCCGAGCCGTACGTGTCCATGCCGTACTGCGCCATGGCCACTTCACGCGCGATGGTGGGGTTGGCGGTCACCAATCTGCAGACCCGCGACCCCACGGTGGTGGCCAACAGCTTCGCCACCCTCGCCATCCTCACCGGAGGCCGGGTCAAGTTCGGTCTCGGGCTCGGCGACAGCGCCGTGAAGTTCCTTGGGCGGAAGCCGTCTCGGTTCGATGCGTTCAGGGAGAGCGTGAAACTCGTGCAGGGTCTCCTCCGGGGCGAGAGCGTGCCCTACAACGGCCGCCGGCTGCGGCTTCCCGCGGTGCCCGAGACCAAGCCGCCGCTCCTGCTGGCGGCGGAAAGGCCGCGCACGTTCGCGTTCGCCGGCGAGGCCGCGGACGGCGCCATCATCAGCCCGGGCGGGTCCCCGCGCTTCCTGCGCTACGCCATCGGGAAAATCCGCGAGGGAGCGGCGCGGGCCGGACGCGATCCGGATGCGCTCTGCATTTGCGCCTGGACCCACTGCGTCGTGGCCGAGACCACGGAGCAGGCCATGGACGCCCTGGCGCCCGAGGTCGGCCGCACCCTGTTCAAGGCCGCGCTGCGGATTCCCCACGAGGTGCTCGGGGCGCGGGAGCCCTTGCTGTCACCCGAGATGGGCGCGCACGTGCGCGAGGAGGCCACGCGCCAGGACCACGAGTATGACTTGGCGTGCGCCCTCCGGTCGGCGCTGGGCGACGATCTCTTTCGGGAGATGACTCTCGTGGGCACGCCCGGCGACTGTGCCCGGAAGATCGCGGAGCTGGAAGCCGTCGAAGGCCTCAGCCAGCTCATCGTCAACGTCTACGGCGCGGACAGGGAATCCGCGCTGCGGACGTTGGGCCGCGCGGCGGCTCGCTGAAACCGCTTCCGGACCTGCTCCAGGGGCGGGGTCCAGTCCCGCCCGCGGCCGCGCGGCGCACCCGCCCGAAGGATGCTGCCGCGGATCGCGTTTCCGCCGATGCTCCGCTACAGGGGTACCGCCTCGCCCTCCGGCACCTTGTCCTTGTCGATGTGCTTGAGCGCCTGGACGACGAAGTCCTGTCCGAACACCTCGGTCCAGCCTTTTTGCAGCCTGCCCACCATGGGGCCGGGCTTGCCGTCGCCGATGGCGTTGCCGTTAATGCGGGTGAGCGGCAGCACGCAGCGTGAGGTGGTGGTCATGAACGCTTCGTCGGCGTTCATGATGTCGTACAACTGGAAGTTGGTCTCGTCCACCGGGATGTCGAGGTGCCGGGCGATCTCCAGTACCGCGCCCCGCGTGACCCCCGACAGGATGGTCTGGACCGGCGCGGTGACCAGCGTGCCGTTGCGCACGATCCAGAAGTTGGCCGCGGTGAGCTCGGTGACGTTGCCGTCGAGGGTCAGCAGCAGGGCATAGGCCTCGGGGTCCACCAACTGGGCCTGTTGCTCCGCCAGCCACAGGTGCATCCGGCTGGTGCTCTTGATCTTCGGGTCCCACACCTGGGTGGGGATGGCGCGGATGTGCGTGGTGATGACGTGGCCGCCGTAGATGTAGTGGTGGGCGAACTTGTCGAAACCGATGGGTTCGCACAGGATCACCACGGTCGCCCGGCCCGCCTTGTCCGGCCCGCGGGTGACGTAGTGGCCCACGAAGTAGTCCTCGTCCGCTCCCAGCAGCCCCTTGTTCTGCTTCACCAACTCCACGGTGGTCTCGTGCATCTCGTCCGCGGTGAGGCCGGCATCCAGCCGCACCGCCTTGAGCGAGCGGTACAGGCGCGCGATGTGCCGGTCCAGTTGAAAGATCTCGCCGCCGAAGGTCCGCGTCCGCTCGAACACGCCCAAGCCGGACAGGAAACCCCGGTCGTAGATGGAAACGCTCGCCCGACTCTCGGGCAAGAACTCGCCGTTGACGTATGCCGTGCGTTCTGCCATGGAAAGCTCCCTTCGGGAAATGGTTTGCGATATCGTAGGCCTTTCGGAGACCATCTGTAAACCGGATTCCGGCGGATCGCGGAGCGTCCTGGGAAAGACTTGACAACTAAATACACAACACTTAGGCTACGTAGGTATCTAAGTGGGATCGGGTGCCACGAAGCAGTTCGCTCCACGGGAGCATAACATGGTTCCTGATCGTCCTAGTGTTGCGTTTCGCGAAAACGTTGACGAAGATGCGTGCGAATTTTTTGTCGTCGGCAAGGCGCGATGACCCGTAGGGGCGACCCGCGGTCGCCCCAGTGGCGGGTACCACGCGAGGAAGACAACGCAGCCGACGGCAAAAAGGACAAGCAGATTCGTCAACCTTTTAGCGGAACACCACACTAGGCAGGCGACCCAGGCCACATCGAGATGAGGAGCACTTTATCGTGAGCAGCAAATACGCCCCGCTCGAATCGCACCTGCGGGATTCGGGCCGCGCACACGTGCCCATGACGTTCAGCGAGATCGAGCGCGTGGTCGGTATACGGCTACCGCCGGCGGCCTTCAAGCACCGTGCATTGTGGTCCAACAACCCCGGCAACTGGGTCATGACGAAGGCTTGGCTCGCGGCGGGATACGAGACCGAGAAGGTCGACATGGATAAGCGCAAACTCGTCTTTCGGAAGGCCGTGGCGGATGCGCCGGCCCCGGATGGCGGTGGCGACTCGTCCGGGTTCGAACGCAGCGGTTCGTTCGCGGACATCTTCGGCGCGCTGAAGGACACCGTGACGATATCTCCCGGCACCAATCTGACGGACCCCATCGGCGAAGACTGGAACGCCGCGCGGTAACCGCGACATGGCCGACTACCTGCTCGATACGTGCGCCGTCATCTGGACCGCACACAACGACCCCTTGCGCGAGCCGGCGGCGAGTGAATTGCAGGAAGCGTACCGGCGCGGGGGGCGGCTGTTCGTGTCCCCCATCACGGCTTGGGAGATCGCGATGCTCGTCGCGAAGGGGAAGATCGCGCTGGCACTCGACACTGGCCTCTGGTTCGAGCGTTTCTGCACGCTGCCTTCGGTCACGCTGGCCGCGATGCCGGTATCCGTGCTGGTCGCATCGACCACTCTGCCGGGTACGCCGCCGCACGACCCGGCGGATCGCATCATCATCGCGACGGCCCGTGCCTTCGGCTACGTGCTCGCGACGCGTGACGCCGAGATTCTGGAATACGCCGGTCAGGGTCATGTACGGGTCGTCGAGTGTTGACCAAGGATCCAGCCCTCGATTTGCGTCGTGTCGTCCTCGGGCTCTCCAGACGGCCGGTTGCCCAGGACGACGTCGAGCATACCGAGCAAGCCGACTACCGCGTCGAATCGGTCTTCGCCGTCTTTACCCGCACCGAAGCCATCCACGATCTCAGCCCGGAGTCGACATGTCAGACGCACAGGGTTGACACACGCCCATGCCTGCAGGGAGTTCGCGTCAGCAGCGCGGTCCGACTGACGGCGCTTCGACTTTCCGCCGCCGCGGATTGCGAGATCCAGGTGCCGATAGACTTCAGCGGGGTAGGTTTCCGCGACGACCATGCCGGGGCGTCCCAGAAGTTCACTCAAGCGGCCGTCGAACGGCCAGATCTTGGGCGGCGAACTGCTTGCCATGGCCGGGGCGAGCAGGTCTTTCCAACCCGTGATCGCTGCCTTACCCACCTGTTTTGCGCCAACGAGCCAGAAGACCACTTCGGCAGGGTTGCGTCCCGCGCTTCTATCACATCGCCGGTACAGCTCGTTGAGGCTCGGCACGCCCAACGCGTCGACGAGGTTCTGTCGCTTCGCACCACCCGGTCTCCGCGGGTAGAACGGTCTCGCGACGGAGATGTCCGATTGCGACGGTGCTGGCTTATAGAAGTCTTGCCAGCGTCCATGGCCAAGGGAGGACAATGCGTTCCGGAAGTCCGATAACCCAGCCTGGTCGGCATAGCGTGCCGGCAGCCCAATCGGAAAGTCGAAGCCGCTGAGCACCGCGGCGTCCGCGCCGGCACGTTCGAGCAGTCGACCGAAATACGTGGTGAGGTCCCCCACCGGCTTCGGAGCATCGACTTGGTAGAGACCGTCGGAGCGCAGGACGGCAAACGCACACCAACGCTTCTTCGGGTTCTTGCTCCAGTCGGCGTGAGTGACCAGCTTCGGGTGCATTACAATTCGTGCGTCACGGTGGTCGTGGGATTTGTCGCTCATCCTCATTCGTCCTCATTCCCTCGCCCCGGATCGCCCGCGCTTGGCGAGTCACCGGGCCCTGGCGAGCAACCGGAGCAGCTCATCGGGTGAATCCACGATGTAGTCGGGGGCTTCCTTCGCGAGCGTGGCCCGGCTCTGGTAGCCCCAGGTGACGCCCGCGGTGCGCACCCCGGCGGCCTTGCCGTGACGGATGTCGCCGCGGGTGTCGCCGATCATGAACGCTTGGTGCGAAGGGACGCGGAAGCTCTTGAGGGCGTGGCCGATCTTCTCGCCCTTGGTCCCGGGCAGCCGTGCGTCGAGCACCAGGGACACGCACCCGTCCACGCCGTTGCGGGCCAAGCCCTGCCTTACCAGGTGCTCGTAGTTGGAGGTCACGATGACGATGGTGTGGTGCTCCGACAGGGTCCCGAGCATTTCGGCAATGCCCGGGAACATGGCCGGCTCGTAGCCGTCCGCTTCCAGCAGGGCGTGGGTTCGCCGGGTGTAGCGGTCGATGTCGGATTCCGGCACTCCCAGGAGCGCGGCGAGGCCCGCGGCATGCAGGTCCTCGATGGTCTCGAAGTCGTTCCGGGTCGGCGGCCGGCCCAGTCCGGTAACCGCCGCGGTGCGCTGGAAGGCTTCCAGGAGCTGGTCGAAGGAATCGACGAGAACGCCGTCGTAGTCGAAGTGGAGCAGCATGGGGATCGGCCGGAACCGCGGCGGCGTGTACGGCCCGCGGCCCGAGGCGCTTGCGGCGACGCGGCGGAGGACTCCGTGTCGGACACCGCGCCTTATGCCGCGACGCTGCCCTCCGCGGCGGGGCGCACCTCTTCCATCACCCGCGCGATGATGTCCAGCGACGACAGCCCCTCGGCCTGGGCCTTGAAGTTGGGGATGATGCGGTGGCGCATGACGGACGGCGCCATGGCCTGCACGTCTTCCACCGACACCGCGAAGCGTCCGTCCAGTATGGTGCGGGCCTTGGCCCCCAGCACCAGGAACTGCGACGCCCGCGGCCCCGCGCCCCATTCGACGTAGTCCTTCACCACCTCGGGGGCCTGGGGGTTGTTCGGCCGGCTGGCCTGGGCCAGGGACACGGCGTAGTTCACCACGAAGGGCGACACCGGCACCCGCCGCACGAGTTCCTGGTACGCAAGGATCGCCGGGCCGTCCATCACCTCGGCGGGTTCGGGGCGGTTGGTGGACGTGGTCTGCATCACGATCTGTACTTCGTCCTCCATGGGCGGGTACGAGACCTCGATGTTCAGCATGAAGCGGTCGAGTTGCGCTTCCGGCAGGGGGTAGGTGCCTTCCTGCTCGATGGGGTTCTGGGTGGCCAGGACAAAGAACGGCAGGTCCAGCGGATAGGTGGTGCCGCCGGCCGTGACGCGGTACTCCTGCATGGACTGGAGCAATGCCGCCTGGGTCTTGGGCGGCGTCCGGTTGATCTCGTCCGCCAGCAGCACGTTGGTGAAGATCGGCCCCTTGAGGAACTGGAGTTGCCGCCGCCCCGTGGAGGCGTCCTCCTGCAGGATGTCGGTGCCGGTGATGTCCGACGGCATCAGGTCGGGGGTGAACTGGATCCGGTTGAACCGCAAGTCCAGCACGTCCGCCAGGGTGCCGATGAGCAGGGTCTTGGCCAGCCCGGGAACCCCCACCAGCAGGCAGTGGCCCCTGGAGAACAGAGCGATGAGCACCTCGTCGATGACCTTGTCCTGACCCACGATGACCTTGCGGATCTCCGCGAGCATCGTGCGCCGCTTCTGCCCGAATTCCTCGATGGCCGCCAGTTCCCGATCCAGCAGTTGCGCTTCGTCGGCGCCCACGTTCTTTTCCGTGTCGTCCATGGTGGTAAGATTCCTTCCCGTTGTGGGAACCGTTGTCGCTCGTCCGCGTCATGCGGACGCGATGGGTCCGAACGCACCTCTATCCGCGCAGCTTCCTCATGACCTCGCGCGTCTTGCGCACGCCGGCGTCGTCGCCGATGGCCTCGTAGACCTGGCCGAGCACTCGGTAGACGCCGGGGTGGAACGGGTTGATCTGCAGCGCTTCCCGAAGGGCGTTGCGCGCGCGGGTGTGTTCGCCCATCTCGTGGTGGAGCTGACCCTTGAGATAGAAGGTGTGCACCGCGTCGGGGTCGAGGTAGCCGGCCCTGTCCAGGTGCGGCCGGGCCTCGTCATAGCGCCGCGATTGAATCAGGGTCTCGCCCAGCCGGTTGAGGATGATCGTGGAGTTGGGCCCGGCGCGGAGCGCCCGGCGGTACTCGGCGCTGGCCGCCCGCAGCCGGCCGCGCTGGCGCAGTCGGTCGCCCAGATGCGTGCGGTTGCGGGCGATTTCGGACTGGATTTCGTCCAGCTCCACGGCCGGGGGCTCGCCGCCTTCCTCCGCCAGCTTGTACGTGCGGATACGGCTGCCCTGGACCACCGTCAGCCCCTGGCCCTCCACGAAGTTGCGCCAATCCGCCTCGAAGCCGTCCAGCGGCACGCTCATGACCGCTTCGATGGCTTCCGCGGTGGAGAGCCGGTTCACCAGGGACAGCACCTCCCGGATGCCCGCGGGTCCCTTGACCCGCGTGATGTAGTCCACCGCCGAGGCCACCTCCGCGTAGGCGAGCTGGACCTGCCGCGGCGTGTCCAGGCGGATCAGGGACGGCTCCATGTCCTTGAAGCTGACGAACTCCTGTTGCGCGACGGCCGTGGCCAGCAGGGTCTCGTTGGCCGGCGTAAGGTAGTCGGGACGCTCGCCCTGCGTCGGATTGCGCCATACGGTCTCGTAGTAGCGCGCGATGCCTTCGTGAAGCCAGATGGGCGCCTTGTTGCGGGTCAGGTGAACGATGGCCAGGTGGATGTACTCGTGCACCAGCGAGTCCAGCCAGCGATAGCCCCGGGCCATGACCCGCGGCGAGATGATCATCACCTTGTTGAACTTGCACAGGCCGATGGCCCCGGTTTCCTCGATGTCCCGCAGGGTGAACGTGGTGATGGCCATGAAGGAGCGCGAGTCGGGCGCGATCTCGATGCGCGCCTTGCGGCGCGGCCAGTAGCCCAAGGCACGCCCCACCTCCTGGTGCGCCTGTTCCAGCGCCGCCAGGGCAGGTTCCGCGAGGATGCCGTCGCTTTCCTCGTGGAGGTGCAGCACGAAGTGGTCGCTCTCGTAGCGCTTGAACTGCCCGGTGACGTCGTGGGTCTGTTGCAGCAGCAACCGGAGGGCTTGCCGCTGCTCGTCCTCGGCTTCGACGGCCAGCGCCTTCTCCACGGTCTTGAGGGCCCCGTCGTAGTCGCCTTCGTAGTAGGCCAGGAGCGCCGCGAGATCCAGGGCGTCCAGCGATTCGGGGTCCGCCGCCAGGAGACGGTCGACCACCGGGCGGGCCTCGTCCACCGCCCAGGCGCCGATCCACTCCCGCGCCTTCTCCACCTCGGTGGTCCCCGCGACCTCGTCCGTGGCGTGTGCCGCGAACGAGCCGCCCAGGGCGAGCACGGCCGACAGCCAAAGCACACGAAACGCCGATTTGATCTTCACCCGTTCCATCATGGACTTGAGTGCTGCCGGAGGGGGCCGCGTCGCGTCTCAGGGGCCGCCCGCGCGCCACCCTCCGCTACTGGGACAATTCCCTGAAATAGCGCTCGATCTCTTCCCTGTACCGCTCGGGTACGCCTTCCTTGAGCGACTCCAGGACCTCCTCGCGAAACCGGTCGGGCCGGTAGTCGTCCTTGCCGGGCAGCTTGAACTCCTCGGTGTCCAACCCGGTGACGTTCTCGGCGATGTCATGCTCGGGGAACCGGGGCGCGCCGGTGGGCGGCAGGAACTCGCCGGTGGGCAGGAACCGGCCCCGGCGGAACACGTGCACCAGCGGCACGCGCCCGAAGCGCCCGCGCTGCGCCAGCCGCTGCATGGCCTGCTGCATCTGTTGGCTCGATTGGGACAGGAGGTCGATGGCCTGCTGCTCGGGCGGAATGGCCTGTCCGGGGCGCAAGGAGCCCAGCTCGTGCCGGGCCTCGCCCATGAACTCGCGCGCTTCGGCGATGCTGTTGACGATCGTCGGGTCCAGCGACGGGAAAAGCTGGAACAGGTACCGGAGCCGGTCGACGAGGTCCTGGGTGCGGCGTTCCAGCACGTCCTCGCGGGTGGCCAGCGACCGCGTGGCTTCCTTCTGCTCCGGAGTGAGGTCGGGCTCGGGGAGGCCGGCGATGGCGTCGTAGGCACGCGCGATTTCCGTCATCATGGCCAGGGCGGCCCCCTGGGCCTCGTCCAGCTCGCCCATGCCCGCCAGCTCTTCGGCGGTCGGTCCGAGCCGTTTGGAGAGCGTGTCGAAGTCGCGGTTCTTCAGCATGTCGCGCAGTCCCGTCAGCAGCCCGCGGATGGCCTCGTTGCGCTCCCGTTCGGCCGGGGTGCGTTGCCGGTCGCTTTCCAGGTCGGGGGCGGCCAGCAGATGCTCCAGCACCGCCAGGTCGGTCCGTGCACCCTCCGCCAGCGCCTGGGTCGCCCGTTCGCGGATCTCCTCGATCTTGCCGGCGATCTCCTTGTGGGTGCGCTCGGTTCCCAGAAGGATGTCCTGCTGTTCCTGAAGGATCTCCATCAGCTCGTTGCCGGACTGACTCATGGCCCCCTGCATGCGCGACATCATGTTGCCCTGGGCCTGTTGCTGTCCGCTGCGCAGCATGGCCGCCAACTGCGCCATCTGGTTGAACATCTCCCGTGCCAACTGCAGCGCGCCCTGGATGTCGCCTTCCTGCAGCTTCTGGCGGATCTGCTCCATCATGGAGCGCATGTCGGAGAACGGCATGTTGCGCATGGACGACGGGTTGACGAACTCGTTGGGCATCTGGCGGGCGAACTGTGCCAGGGAGGCCTGAAGCTCCTGCATCTGCTGCGCCAGCTTGGACAACTCCTCAAGTACTTTGTCGAGCTCCTTGTTGCCGCTCCGCAGCTTCTCCAGCGAGTCGAGGAATCTCTCCTGGTTCTTGACCATGTCGCGCGCGGTGGCGGCCATGTCCTGGCCCGTCAGCCGCCGGCTCACGTCCTCGCTCAGCATGGAGAGCCGTTCCAGCTCGGTGGCCATGTCGTCATGGGCGCGCTCGCGCTCGTCGGGCGACGCTGCCTGGCGCATCCGGTCCACCAGGTCTTCGCGCGCATGCTGGAGGTTGCGCTTCAGGGTCTCCAGGTCGGACCATGTGGCGAAGTCGCTGATGCGGTCCTCGCGCGTGCGCCGCATCGCCTCGTCCACGCGTTGCATCATCCGGTCGAGACCTTCGGCGAGCCGCTCCACCGGCGCCTCCATCGGCTGTTCGGCCGCCTGCTCGCCGGCGGGCGGTTGGTCCGGCGGCGCCTCCAGGTGGTCGCCCAAAAGATCCACCATCTTGTCCGAGATGTCGCGGATCATCTCGGCGACCTGACGGTGCTCCGCCTTGAGGTTCTTGAGGCGCAGGCTCAGCGGCCGCGACTTGCCCAGCTTGGGACCCGAGATGGTGTCGTTGTCCAGCACCTCGACGTGGTAGACCACTACGTCGCCCTCATCCAGGCCCATGCCGTCGAGGTCCCAGATGAAGGTCTCCTGGAGTTCCCGGGTCAGTTCGGCACGCCACACCGGGATGCGCTCCTCGCGCTCGCCGATGGTGGCCACCAGCGTGACCTCCTGGAGGCCGTAGTCATCGTTCGCGCGGTATTCCAGGGCGATCCGTTCGTCGCCGTTCACCTCCAGGTCTTCCGTGGGCTTCAGCAGTTCCACCACGGGAAAGCCGTCGGGCATTGCGTGCATCGCGTAGGGAATCGGCAAATTCCCGAAGCCGAAGGCGTCCTCGATGCGGATGCGGTATCGCTGCGAGCGGAACAGCACGAGGCTTCCCTGGGCCAGGTTGCCGGTGACATCGAGCGGCACCTCCCGGCCGTCGTCCAGGGCCACCACGGCGCCGGCCATGGCCTTGTTGGCGGTGGCGGAGAAGCTCAGCGTGGAGCCCTTGATGCCGCGCACGTTGCCACCCGTGAAGGTCTGGTCGGGCAGGCCGGTGTAGTGGGGGGGATAGAGGGTGACCTTGAGGCCGGTGACGGCCGGACGGTCCACCGCCGTGATCCGGTACCAGGGCGAAGCGAAGGGCCCGGTCACCACGCGGTAGTCCAGGTCCTCCGTGACCTCGGGTAGCACAGCCGCGTAGCGGTTGGCTTCGCCGGCGTTCATGGCAACGGCTTGGGCCGCCGCGTCTTCGTTCCCCGCCGTGGCGGGCACGCGCTTGAAGACCAGTTCCACGACCTCCGGCTGGGCGCCCGAGGTAACGGCCTCCACCGAAACCGCGGTGCCGCGGATCACGCGCAGGTCACGGGTTACGACCTGGATGAAGATGTCCGCGGGAGGCAGATGCTCCAGGGGGTGCGCCACCAGCGCCAGGGTGCGCGCGGGGAACCCCGGATGCCACAGTGCCAGCGCGATGACCGGAACCGCCGCCAGCGCCAGCAGGCGCGCCTTGGCCCGGAGCGGCCGGACATCCACCAGTTCCGTCGGCTCCAGGGAACCGATCTGTCCGCGGGTCTGACGGATGAGCGCGAGGATCATCGGGGTCGAGACCCCCGTGGCTCTTCCCGGATCCGCGACTTGCGGGTAGAGCTGGAGCGAGTTGATCAGGTTGTTGCGCAGTTCCGGACGTTGCCGTTCGATGGCGCGCGCCGCCCACGCCAGGCTGTGATCGCGCAGGAACGAATACAGCGTGAAGCCCGCCAGGCACAGCAGCGTCACGATGGACAGAACGCTGAAGACCAAGGGTGCGTAGGGCAGCCGCTCCTTCAAAAGGTCGACGCCGACGCCCAGGGCGGCCAGCACCGCCAGGGCGGTGGCGGTCAGGCAAAGCGCCTCCAGGCCCTCGACGTTTCTGAACCGGGCCACGAACCTCCGCAGGAAATCGTCTATCGGACGGTATTCTTCTTCGTACAACGGAGGTTCCCCTTCCCGGCGCGACTCGAAGATGTCGTCGACCTTGAGGGCGGTGCTTGATTCCACGCGCGCCAATCACGGTCCGGCCGTGGGAATCATTGTAGAGTTTTTTCCCGGTTTGACAAGCGATTCCGCCCCCCGTCCCGGCACGCTCGCGGTCTCGTTGACGCACACGCCGTGCCCGCTTCAACTGGCGAGCCGCCGGGGCTTGTGGTAGTACCCATGTTTTGCCGCATTCCCCGAAAGGAACCCTCTAGAATGGATCGCGATTCCGCCGAGTTGCCTCGCCTCTGTCACGAAGGACATGAAGACCACGATCACGACGACGCGCCGCTGCCCGATGAAGACCACCCCATGTGGCGGTCCGAGCGCATCTCGCTGACCTCGGTCGGCATCGACATCGGCTCGTCCACGTCCCATCTCATCTTCTCCAGGCTGCTGCTGCGCCGCCAGGGCATCTCCCTGTCGAGCCGCTTCGTGGTGGTGAGCCGCGATATCGTCTACGAGTCGCCGATCCTGCTGACCCCGTACGTGGACAAGCTCACCATCGATACGGAGAAGCTCAACGACTTCATCCATGACGCCTACGCGCTCGCGGGCCTTACGCCGCGGGACATAGACACCGGCGCCCTGATCGTCACCGGCGAGGCGGCCAAGAAGAAGAACGCGGAAGCCATCGCGGCCCTGTTCTCGGAGGAGGCGGGCAAGTTCGTGTGCGCCACCGCCGGGCACAACCTCGAGGCGATCCTGGCCGCCTACGGCTCCGGCGCGGTGGAGTTGTCCAACCGGAACGAGGACGTCGCGTGCATGAACGTGGACGTGGGCGGCGGCACCAGCAAGATCGCCGTCACCCGCGGCGGACGGGTGGTGGACACCGCGGCGCTCGAGGTGGGCGCGCGGCTGGTGGCGCTGGACGCCGGGCAGCGGATCAACCGGCTGGAGGACGCGGGCGCGCGCATCGGCGCGGCCGGCGGCCTTTCGCTGGCCTTGGGCCAAACGTTGGCGGACGCCGACAAGGAGCGCATGGCCGGCACTTTGAGCGGTTGTCTGCTGGAGGTGCTGGGACGCGGACCGCTGTCACCCCTGACCCAGGAGCTGATGCTCACGCCGGCGTTGTCCTACCGGGGGCCGATCCACACCCTCCAGTTCTCCGGCGGCGTATCGGAGTACATCTACGGCTACGAGACCGAGGACAAGGGGGACCTGGGCAACCACGTGGGGCGGAAGATCCGCGCGGGCGCGGTGGACTTGTCCACCCGTGAGTCGTGGCGGTTCAAGGAGCCCGACGTGCGCATCCGCGCCACGGTCATCGGCGCGTCGCAGTACACCGTGCAGGTGAGCGGCAACACCATCTTCCTTTCCGACGATTCGGTCCTGCCGCTGCGGAACCTGCAGGTGATCACGCCGCATTTCCGCCAGACCGAGCCGCTCACGACGGAGGACGTGCGCGGTTCCATCGAGAGCGCGCTCCAGCGCTTCGACATGACCGACGGCGACCGCGGCGCGGCGCTGGCGCTCCACTGGGACCTGGGCCCCTCCTATCCCCTCATCAAGACCCTGGCCACCGGAGTGGTGGAGGGCATGCGCGAGCACCTGCGCCGGGGACAGCACCTCGTGCTGGTGTTCGATGCGGACATCGCCAAGCTCGTGGGCAACATCATCGACAAGGAGATACTCCCCGGAGCCGGAGTCATCTCCATCGACGGCATCGACCTCAAGGACTTCGACTTCGTCGACATCGGCGAGGAGTTGCCGGACGCCAAGGCGGTGCCGGTGGTGATCAAGTCCCTCATCTTCCGCCACGAGGAATGGGGCCGGGGCCAGCTTCTGGTCAACGACTGACGGAAGGACGGCGCCGGAGACGTATCGGATGTTCCGGGTCGAGGGGCCTGAAGTCCGCCATGGAGAGCCAGACTCTCAGGAGATGGCGCTGGGAGCCGTCGCCGGTGAACCGCGTGCGCGAATGCAGCACCACGTGGTTGTTGAAGTACTCGAAGTCCCCGGGCCGAAGCTCCAGTGAAACCGCCACTCGGTCCGCCACCTGGTTGAAGACCTCCAGTGCCCGACTCTGCGCCGCGGTCAACGCGGGGACCCCGGTGAGTCTCTGCGCGCGCTTGATGTGTACCGGATAGGCGCAGGCGTTGAAGACGCCGTCGCGGACGCTGACGAACGGCAGCCGGGTCCAGGAATGCCCGTGGTCCGGATGAGGCTGCTGCAGCGCCACGTGGAAGGGGCGGGTGAGAACGCGCAGTTGATCCGGATGGTCGGTCGCCAGGATGTTGTAGACCGTGGCCGCGCTGGCGAACCGCCGCGTGCCGCCGCAACGGGCGGCGCGCAGGCACAGAAACCCGATCACGTCTTCGAGGTCGGCGTGGAAGGGAAGGGTCCCGGCCGCACGGAACCCCAGACCCTGCGGATTGTTTTCCTCGTCCGCGCGCACGTGTGCGAGGGTGACCCCTCTGGACTGTTCCATGGGCTCGCCCAGACGCCGGCTCAGAGCCATGAACGCCATGCCCGCCTCCCGTGGCGTCGTCGCCTCAACCGGCAGCCCGCGCAGGATCCGGACACCCACGCCCGATCGCAGCTCCCGCCCGGTGCGCGCCATCTGCCAGGCCAGGAAGGAACCATCCGGCACCGAGGCGGATTCGCCTCGACGGGCGGCCCGGGACAGCGCCGACAACTCCGTCAGTTCGTTCGGCGTGAAATCATGCAACCACCCGGGCGACCGTCCGAGGTCGGCCGGCGTCCAGGCCGCGGGGTCGGATGCCCGCGGGAACTCTCGCGTGCTTGAATCGGTGGAAAAGGCAATCGTATCGTGGAGCATTCTCACTTCTCCCGGAATGCGTCCTGCCGGTAGCCCCGAAGGGGCTGCAGGAAGTATTCGATGAGGCGCTGTTTGCCCAGTATGACCGCGGCCTCCGAAGACATGCCGGGCAACAGACCGATCTTCCGGCCCTCCACTTCCATGTAGGTCTGGTCGAGGTCGATGAGGGCCTTGAACGCGGGGCCTCCCTGGGCGGCTCCGGTCGCGGCTGCCGACGTGGCCGCCGGGCCGCCCGCCGCGCTCGGGAACCCCGAGTTTCCGTCCTGGGCGCCCGCGTTCACGGCGTCCTTGCCGATGTGGCGCACCGTCCCCTCGATGGCGCCGTAGCGGCGGAAGTCGAAGGTCGCCACCTTGAGCGTGACCCGTTGGCCGGGCTTGACGAAGCCGATGTCGGCGTTGGCGATGAAGGCCTCCACCTGGATGCCGGCGTCGCGGGGCACGATCACCATGAGCCGGGCGCCGGGCTCCACCATGCCGTCCTCCGTATGCACCGCGAGGTCCTGAACCACCCCGTCCACCGGAGCGCGCAGGGTGTGGCGCGCGCGAAGTTCGCGGGCCTGGCGAATGTCTTCCCGCAGCACCAGGATCCTTTCGCGTAGCATTGCCAGGGCCGCGCGGCGCTCGCGGTAGAACTCCGAGACCGTCCTCTGCCTTTGCGACCGGATCGCCGCCAACCCCGCCCTGGCCTCGTCCAGTTCCCGCTGGCGCAACGCCATGTTTCCCTCCATCTCCACCAGGCGTTCCTGTTCGTCGATGAAGGCGAGCCGCGAACCGTGGTTCTTGCGGTACAGGGTTTCGCGCATGGCGCTTCGCTCACGCAGGAAGGGCAGCAGCCTGCGATGCTTGGCCAGGGCGGCCTCCAGGGTCCGGATCTGCGCCCGCCGCTCGGCCATGCGGTTGTCGAGCTCCCGCAGGTGCGCGCGGTGAGACGCAATCTGATCCGCCAGGAGCGCTTCGTTGATGGAGACGATCTCCGGCGGAGCGCCGCTGGGCGGACGGAAGGTCCGGTTCTCGCGCCAGGCCACGAGCGCCTCCAGCCGCGCAGCCTCCACCGACCGGGTCTGGAGCTCGGCCGTGCGCTTGGAGATTTCGGCGTCCACCAGCGTCGTGTCGAACTCGATGAGGACGTCGTCGTGCCGGACCGGGCTTCCTTCCTCCACGGCGATGCGCCGGATCTTCCCAACCTCGAAGGAGCGGATCACCTTGACCTGACCGGTGGGAACGATGCGTCCCGGCGCCACCGCCGCCAGCTCCACCTCCGCCACCGAGGCCCACGTGAGCGTGCCCACGAGAAAGACACACAACGCCACGAGCAGGAGCATGTCGGTATGATGCGTCTTGTTCATCGACGGGTCCCCGGGAAGAGTCGTCCTTCGGCGGCGGTACGCGATGGCGGAGGCCGGTCGCGGAAGGGACGGGCAAGAAACGACACGTTCACTTGCCCGTCCGTCCTGACCGCGGTCCCGGGATCAGGACAGACTGTTCCCGGTATCCGCTTCGGCGCCGCTATCGCAGCTCGAACACGCACAGGCGCCACATTGACAGTCGCAGCTACACGCGCACGCACACGCGCAGTCACACGCGCACGCGCAATTGGACCCACACCCGCAACCACAGCCGTGGATTTCCACGTCCAACTCGTCCTCCCGGGGGTCGAGCCGCCATGGGATGGCGATGGGGTTCCGTTCACCAACGGGGCTATCGATGAGTTGCATCCGTTGTGTCCTCCTGTTGGATTGTTGGGCCTGACTCCGTGGCCCTCACAAACACGAATCGACGGCGGAGGATCGAACTTTAATGCTCGGGTGGAGAAAACTCGCGGGGAACGAGAAAAGGCACGCGCGCGCCTTCGTCCGAGTTCGCGGACGCGGCGCGCGGGGTGCTCGGACTCGACGTCCGATGGGCTGGTGTCGGTTGGGGCTGGCTGAGCGGCCCGGGGCAGGGCGCTAGTGCGCCACCTGGGCCATGGCCATGGTGATGGACTCCTCGATGTCGGCGATGACGGCGCCGACCTCGCGGCCGATGAGGTCCATCTTTCGCAGTTGCTCGATGCGCGGGCGCACCCGCTCCATCTCCCGCTCCGAGAAGAGGTCGCCGAGGATGTCGCAGGCGTCGACGAGGCAGACCAGCGCGATGTCCCGAGGATCGGGCATGTCGTCGGAAAGCAGCACGTCCTCCATGCGCAGCTTGACGCCGCGTTCCACGCGCCCGTCGATGGTGGGATAGCGGCGCGACTGGAACACCCACAGGAAGCGCTCGTCCTTGGCCTCGATGATGCCGCGTTCGACGAGATTGTCCATGACTTGCTGGCGAATGGCGGCGGCCTGCTCCCGCGCCAGCAATTCCACCCAGCCCTTGGTGTCGAGGTTCTCGCCGGCGTTGGCGATGCGCGCCAGCGCGCCGTCCAGCAAGGGATTGCCGGTGGGCGTGGCGTCGATGACCACGAGTTGCTGGGGGTCGGTGTCGACGCGGTTGGCGAAGGCCAGGTCCATCAGCACCGCGCCGATCAGGATGTGCTCCACGGCCCCGCCTCGGATGGGCAGGAACAGGCCGTCGTCATCCAGCATCAAGAGCGTGATTTCTTCGGTGAATGTCAGCATGGCGTCCCTGGCTTATCCTGCCGCGAGGGCGGCATCGCGGGTCTCGTGGTATTCGAGCATGTTGAGAAAACCGCTGACCTCCATGACCGACTTGCAGGAAGGCTGGAGCGCGCACACGGACAGCTTTCCGCCTTGCTGCTGGCACTTCTTCGCGCTCACGAGGACCACGCGCAGGCCGGCGCTGCTGATGTAGTCCATGTTGGCGCAGTCCAACAGCACGCGATGATCGCCGCGCTCGATGATCTCCGAAATGCGTTTCTCCAACTCGGGGCTGGTAAACCCGTCAATGCGCCCGCTCGGCGCCACCACGACCGTCGATCCGCTGGTTTCCTCTTGAATGTCCATCCGACACCTATTCGTGGGTCCGATGACCCTGTTCCTTGCACCCTGGCGACGTGATTGCCGCTGTCAACTGATCGGCTAAAATCAAAATTCGAGCACACAATATCACAGCACCGTGCCCCGAGCAACAAGCTCCCGTTGCCGGGTCGTGTTGCCGTACAGCCGCGCGGCCGCTACTTCTTTCCCGGCTCGAATCCGCCCTGCTCGTGGTACACCACCTTCTTTTCTTCCTCGAAGGCGCGCACCGTGGGAATGGTGCCCCGCAGGCCCAGTTCCTTCCAGCGCTCCGCCACCTGGTCGTACATCTCCCGGCGCAGGGTCGTGCGCTTGGAGAAGACCGGCAGGTAGCGGTGTTCCTTGCACGCGTTGATGAGCGCCTTGGAGCCGTAGGGCCGCTCCTCCGGCGGGTTCTGGGTCGGGTCCAGCCACGTGCTCCAGGTGTTGCGCAGCACGTCGATGTCCTCGATGGGATTGCAGCGGCTGCTCATGGCCCAGATCACCTGGTCCATGTCCGTGGGGTCGATGTCCTCGTCCACGGCGATGATCCACTTCGTGTAGTAGGCCCCGCCGGGCACCTGCGCCGCCAGCGCGAGGCACTGGGCCGCGTGGCCGGCGTAGCGCTGCTCCAGGCTGATGACCGTCATGCCGAAGCCGCCGGCGCCTGCCGGGTGGGCGTAGACGCCCTGCACGCCCGGGATCCCGAGCTTGTCGAGGTCGTCCCAGATGCGCGCCGAGCGGATGACGGCGAAGAAGCCGCTCTGTTCGCACGACGGGTAGTCCGCCATGATGGCGTTGGTGAGTACCGGGTGGGTGCGATGGTGGACGCGCGTCACCTCCACCAGCGGGCAACCCGCCTCCGGCCGGCCGTAGTAGCCCGGAAACTCGCCGAACGGCCCCTCGGTTCTCACGGAATTGGGGCGGATGACGCCCTCGATCACCAGTTCGGCGTTGGCCGGCAGCAAGAGGTCGCTGGTCTCGGCGCGCACCACCGGGATGGCCTGGCCCTTGATGCCGCCGGCGAACTCGTACTCGGACACGTTCTTGGGGAACGTCTGGGAGCCCACCAGCATGAACAGCGGGTCGATGCCCCAGGCGGCGGCCACGGCCACGGGCTCGCCCTTCTCCCAGGATCGGGTGATGTGCAGCCGCGCGTCCTTGCCCGGCGACAGGTACAGCCCCACCTCGTTCTTGCCCTGGAGCATCATCCTGTAGGTGCCGATGTTCAGGTAGCCGGAGTCCGGGTCGCGCGTGAACACCGCGTCCGCCGTGCCCGCGTAGCGACCGCCGTCGAGCGGCCAGTGGCGCGGGATGGGGAGCTGCTCCAGGTCGATGTCGTCGCCGGCGAGGGTGTTCTCGAACACCGGTGCCTGGGCCGCCGGCACCTCTCGCGGCGGGATGCGGTCCTTCATCTTTTCCTTCAACCGGCGGATCAGCTCCAGCGTCGGCGTCTCGGGCGGCTCCTCGATGGTGAGGGCGATGCGCTTGGGGCTCGGCCCCAGGATGTTCCACAGCATGCGCGCGCCGATGGGACTGTCCTCGAACCCCTTGGGGTTTTCGAACAGGATGGCGGGCGAGGGCTTCTGCTTGGCCACCAGGTAGGTGATGGCGCTCATCTCCTCGTCGCGGTCCACGGGCTTGTCGATCTGGATCAGTTCGTTGATCCCTTCGGCGCGATCGAGCCATTCACGGATGTCTTGAATCGGGCCGCCGGTCCCGGTGGACCCGGCGCTGTCGGCTTCGGCCATGCTTCACCTTCCTTGTCGTGGGGTGTTCGGGGTTGTTTCCGCTAATCCTTCATGTCGTCCGGCAGCAGGCCGGAGAAATAGGCAAAGGCGTGATGCGCGCGCCCGCGATTGGTGGCGCCCATGATGGCGATGTTCCTTCCGGGCATGGAGGGAGCCTCGCCGATGCTGCTGGCCACCCACTGCATGTAGGCGGTGCGCTCCAGGTAGACGGCGTGGCTCGTGGCCTCTTCCACGCAGTCGCCCACCGTGGTCATGCCGTGACCCTGCATGAGCACGGCCATGCGGTCGTCCAGCGTGGCCACCAGCTCGGCGCCGTCCTGGAGCGTGTAGATGAGCCGGGGGCTGTGGAAGATGGGCGTTTCCGGGGCGAACGCCGAGGCCTGGTTGTAGATGGGTCGGATGGGCACGCCGGCGATGGCGAAGGCCGTGGCCAGGGGCTGGTGCGTGTGCACCACCGAGTTGACGTCCGGCCGCGCTTTCAGGATGGCCGCGTGGATCATGGTTTCCCGGGGCGGGATCTTGAGATCGATGACCGCCTTCTGGTTGCCGGCCCTGGCCCAGTTGGCCTCGCAGTTCTCCATGTAGTCGTCGATGTCCACTTCCATGATGTCCTTGGCGCGGATCGACCCCAGGGGTGCGAGCACCGGCTTGATGAGCAGCCGGTCGGTGCCGGGAATGCGCGCGCTCACGTGGCCGTGGTAGTCGGCGAGTCCCTGGTGGAAGAGGATGCGCGTGGCCAGCGCCACCGTTTTCTTGAGTTGTCCGATCTGGCGCGTGCTTGCCTTGCCTGGCTGCTTCTTGGCCATGGAGATGTGCCTCCTCGAAATGCCGAACCTGCCCCCGTCGCGGGATTTGTCGATCACACGGCTGAACGGTAAGGCGGAACGCTTTTTTCAGCGGGAATGACAACGAGCGGAAAGCCCATCGGGATTGCCGGTTTCATAGCACAAGGCCGCGCGTGAATCCAGCCGGCACGGGTCCGCCTGTACCATACGAAGTGGCTTTGTGTTACAAGTCTCTCCAACCTGCTCGGCCCGATCCGAGGCTCGAGTCGACGGCTCACGGGCGGCTCCCGATTAGAGGCCCGAATTTCCCCGCATGGTCAACTCGACGTTCCGGAAGTCGCTTGCCGGCAAGTGAGGGACGAGGTTCATGGACTACAAAGAAACGCTCAACCTCCCCAAGACCGCGTTTCCCATGCGCGGCAACCTGCCCCAGAAGGAGCCCGCGCGGGTGGAGCAGTGGGAGCGTGGAGCCATCCACGAGAAGATGGTGGAGGCCAATCGCGGCCGCCCCCGGTTCATCCTCCATGACGGTCCGCCGTACGCCAACGAGCGCATTCACATCGGACACGCGCTCAACAAGGTCCTGAAGGACATCATCGTCAAGTACAAGAGCATGCGCGGCTTCTGCGCGCCCTACATCCCGGGCTGGGACTGTCACGGCCTTCCCATCGAGCTGCAAGTGGAGAAGAACCTGGGGCGCGCCAAGAAGAACGCCCTCAGCAAGGTGGAGGTGCGCAGGCTGTGCCGGGAACACGCGGAGAAGTTCATCGGCGTGCAGCGGGAAGAGTTCAAGCGCCTGGGAGTGCTGGGCCGCTGGGCCGAGCCCTACCGCACCATCGACCATTCCTACGAGGCCACCGAGGTGCGCGAGCTGGGCAAGTTCATGGCCAGCGGCGCCATGTACCGGAGCAAGAAGCCCGTGTACTGGTGCGCATCCTGCGCCACCGCCCTGGCCGAAGCCGAGGTCGAGTACCAGGACCAGGTGACCCCCTCGGTGTACGTGAAGTTCCCGGTGAAGGACGCCAAGGGCAAGCTCCCGGATGAAGACTGCGCCTTCGTCATCTGGACCACCACGCCGTGGACGCTGCCGGCCAACCAGGCCATCGCGCTGCACCCGGAGATGCGTTACCGGCGCGTGCGCACGCCCGCGGGCGTTCTGGTGGTGGCGGAGGAGCTGTTGTCCCCGCTGATGGAGGTCTTCGGCTACGGTGCCGGCGAGTTCGAGACGCTGGAGGGGTCCTGGTCCGGGGCCGAGTTGGAGGGCGTCGTGTGCGCGCACGCGTGGCTCGACCGGGACGTGGCGGTGATCCTCGGCGACTTCGTCACCGCGGATCAGGGCACCGGCTGCGTCCACGTGGCGCCGGGTCACGGGCACGAGGACTTCGAGGCCGGCCAGCGCTACGGCCTCGACGCCTACGCGCCGGTGGACGGCGCCGGGCGCTTCACCGCGGACGCGGAGGAGTTCGCGGGCCGGATGGTCTTCGACGCCAACCCCGCCATCGTTGACAGGCTGAGCGAGGCGGGCAAGCTGCTCAAGGCCCGGGACTTCAGCCACAGCTACCCCCACTGCTGGCGCTGCAAGCAGCCGGTGCTGTTCCGCGCCACCGAGCAGTGGTTCATCTCCATGGCGCATACGGGTCTGCGGCAAGGTTCCCTGGACGCCATCGAGCAGGTGCAATGGATCCCGCCCTGGGGACAGGACCGTATCACCGGCATGATGGCCAACCGTCCCGACTGGTGCATCTCGCGCCAGCGCTCCTGGGGCGTCCCCATCCCCGTGCTCTACTGCAAGGACTGCGGCGAAATGTACCTGAGCGAGGCGCTGTGCGAGCACGTGGCGCGACTGTTCGAGGAGGAAGGGTCCGACGCCTGGTTCGCGCGTCCGCTGGAAGAGCTGGTGCCCGCGGACACTTCGTGCCAGGCCTGCGGCTCCACCCGGTTCTCGAAGGAAGAGGACATCCTGGATGTATGGTTCGACTCGGGCGTGAGCCACGCCGCGGTGGTGGAACGCCACCCGGAGCTGGGCGGCCGCGCCGACCTTTACCTCGAAGGCAGCGACCAGCACCGGGGCTGGTTCCACACCTCGCTTTTGACCTCGGTGGGGACCCGCGGCCGGGCGCCCTACGAGGGCGTCCTGACCCACGGCTTCGTGCTCGACGGCAAGGGCCACAAGATGTCCAAGTCCATGGGCAACGTCACCGCGCCCCAGGAGATCATCAAGAAGTTCGGCGCCGACATCATCCGGCTGTGGGTGGCGGCCGAGGACTACCGCGACGACGTGCGCATCTCCAACGAGATCCTGAACCGTCTGGTGGAATCGTACCGGCGGCTGCGCAACACCGCCCGGTTCCTCATCGGCAACCTCCACGACTTCGATCCCGCGCGCGACGCCGTGAGCGCGGACGCCCTGGAGCCCTTGGACCGCTGGATTCTCGACCGCAACCGGCGCTTGCTGGGACGGTGCCTGGACGCCTTCGACAAGTACGAGTTCCACTTCGTCTACCACGCGCTCAACAACTACTGCAGCGTGGACCTGAGCGCGCTCTACCTCGACATCGTCAAGGACCGGCTCTACTGCGAGGGGCGCGACTCCGCCGCCCGCCGGTCGGCCCAGACCGCTCTCCACGGCATCCTGCAGACCCTGGTGCACTTGATGGCGCCGGTGCTGTCGTTCACCGCGGAGGAGATCTGGGAACATGCGCCGCGCACCGCGGCGAGCCCCGACAGCGTGCTGCTCTCGCCCATCCCGGAACCCGACGAGGGGTTGCGGGACGCGGCGGTGGCGGCGGAGTGGGAGCTGCGGCTGGACCTGCGGGGCGAGGTGCTGAAGGCCCTGGAGGTGGCGCGCCAGTGCGGCGCCATCGGCCATTCCCTGGACGCGCGGGTGGCGCTCTACCCGGACGCCTACGAGAAGGCGCCGGGCATCCAGGAACTGTTGCGCGGCAGCGCGGTCATGCCCTGGGAGGACGTCTTCATCGTATCGCAGGTCTCGGTGCTGCCGAGCGGCGCGCCAGCGGACCTCGCCTACCCGGACCCCAAGGCCGAGCCCGGCGCGGAGGCCGGCAACGGAGACGGGCTGCCGGCGGCGGAGCAGGGCACGGGTTATGCGAGCGCGCTCCTGGGCGGGGCCATCGCGGTGTACCCCGCGGACGGGGCCAAGTGCGAGCGCTGCTGGAAATATCATGTGGGCGTGGGCGACAACGCGGCCCATCCGGGCGTCTGTCCGCGCTGCGCGGAGGTGTTGCGATCTTTACTGCGGGCCGAAAACGCGCACGCGTAATCCTGCTGCTGGCCGCCATCCTCCTGCTCGACCAGGGCACCAAGCTGATCGTGGACCGCGCGATTCCGCTGCATCGTTCCATGCCGGTCATCGAGGGCTGGTTCGACCTGACCCATGCGCGCAATACGGGCGCCGCGTTCGGGTTGCTGGCGGGCGAGCGTCGGGCAGTGGGCTCCTACGTCCTGATCGTGTTCTCGCTGGCGGCCGTCGGCTTCATCGTTCATTTGCTGCGCAGGCTCGCGGATACCGACACCGGGCTCATCCTGTCGCTCACGTTCATCCTGGCGGGGGCGCTGGGCAACCTCATCGACCGCGTCTTCCATGGCGAGGTGATCGACTTCCTGGACGTGTATTGGAACGGCTACCACTGGCCCGCGTTCAATGTCGCGGACAGCTTCATCACCGTGGGCGCGGTGCTGTGCCTGTGGTGCCTCATGCGAACCAAGGGCCGGGATCCGTTCGCGCCGCGTCAGGGCACGTGACTCTGAAGCGGTTTTCGCGTCCGGTCATTTCCTGGCGGAAGAACCCAGCGCAACCCATGTCGGGAATCGCGGGACGCGAGACGAGTGGAGCGCAAGCGGCACGAAGTCGAAGGACGCGGTATCGCGAAAGGTTGGGAAGAGGCGCGGACTGGCTCATGGAAGAACACCTCACGTTCACGAACGGCAAGGGAGAGCGGTTGGCGGGGGTGCTCCATCGTCCGGCCGGGAAGGCCGGCGGCGGCGTGCTGCTGTGCCACGGCATGGAGTCCAGCAAGGAAAGCCTCAAACTGGTTCATCTGAGTGAGACCCTGAGCCGGGCCGGCTACGCGGTGCTGCGCTTCGACTTCACCGGAGCGGGCGCGTCCACCGGAGACTTCGAGTCCATCACCTGCACCCGGCAGGTGGACGATCTCGCCGCCGCCCATGGGTTGCTGAAGGACCGCGGGGTGGGGTGGGTCGCCCTCGTCGGGTCCAGCATGGGCGGCACCACGGCGCTGATGTACGCCGGGGCGGCGGATGGCGTGGCGGCGCTCGTGACCCTGGCCGCGCCGTTCGATCCACGGGAGCTCATCGAGCGGGACTATACGCCGGAAGCCTGCACGCGCTGGCGCGCCCGAGGCTTCATCGAGTTCGACGGCCGCCGGCTCAACGCGAGTTTTCTGGAAGAGGCGCTGACCATCGACGTGGCCGCGGCCGTGGCGCGGATCACGTGTCCCGCGCTGGTGATCCACGGCGACGCCGACGCCACCGTCCCGGTGGCGCACGCGCATGCGCTCCACGCGGCGCTGTCCGTGGAGAAGGAGCTGTGCATCCTTCCCGGCGCCGACCACCGCTTCACCGGGCTTGAAGGGCGCGACGAAGCCCTGCGCCGGACCGAGGCGTGGGTCCTGCGCCACTTGGGGGGGCCCCGCGAGGTGAACCGGCGCGGCGTTTTGTGCCTGGTGTTGCTGGCGCTGGCGGGCTGCCAGGGGGAGGGCGACACCACGCCCCAGGGCGCCGCCGAGGCGTTCCTGGACTCGCACTACGTCCAGATCGACCTCGCCAGGGCCAGGGAGTTCACGGCCGGCCTGGCGCGGAGCAAGATCGACGAAGAGCTTCGGCTCACGTCGGGTCAGGCCATCGACATGAGCACGCGGAAGCCCCGGATCTACTACAAGCTGTTGCAACAGCGCGAGTCCGGCGGACGCACGGCCTTCGTCTACGAGCTCACGATCCGCCCCGACGGAGGCGGCGAGTTCACGCGCAAGCTCATGATCCGCGTGCGCCGGGAGGATGAGGGTTGGCGCGTGTCGAACTACATGGAATACTGACTTTCCCGTGCTTTCTCCGTCATTCCCGCGGAAGCGGGAATCCAGGGGTAGGGCGGGGCGATCGAGGCGTACACCCGCTCCACCCCTGGATTCCCGCCCCCGATCGGCGTCGAGGGCATGCTTCCGCGGGAATGACGTGGAGGTGAAGCGGACACAGGACCGTGGTTGATCTATGACTCTGAGTGAACAAGGCCCCCTGGCCCCTTACCGTATCCTGGATTTGACGGACGAACTCGGCTTCCTCTGCGGCAAGACCCTGGGCGATCTCGGCGCGGACGTGATCAAGGTGGAGCGTCCGGGCGGCGACGCGGCCCGGCGCATCGGGCCGTACCTCGACGGCGAGCGCGACCCCGAGAAGAGCCTCTACTGGTTCGCCTTCAACAACAACAAGCGCGGGGTCACGCTGAACCTGGAGGCGACCGAGGGCCGGGAGCTGTTCCAGCGTCTCGTGGAGAAGGCGGACTTCGTTCTGGAGACGTTCCGGCCGGGCTACCTGGAAGACATCGGTCTCGCCCACGACGTCCTCCGGTCCGTCAACTCCAGGCTGGTCCAGGTCTCCATCACCCCATTCGGCCAGACGGGTCCCTACAGCCGCTACCGCGCCACGGACATCGAGATCATGGCCATGAGCGGCTGTATGTCGCTCACCGGCGATCCCGGCAAGCCGCCGCTCCGGGTGACCTTTCCCCAGTCCTACCAGTGGACCGGCTCCTACGCCGCCATGGCGGCGCTGGTGGCCCACACCCAGCGGAGGCGTACCGGTCGCGGCGAGCACGTGGACGTGTCCGCCCAGGCGTGCATGCTCTGGGGCTTCTCCCATGCCCACACCTTCTGGGACCTCAACCGCTCCGTGGAGAAGCGCGCAGGCTCGTTCATGACCGGCCGCACCATCACCGGCGCCAAGATGCGGGTCTTCTGGCCGTGCAAGGACGGCTACCTGAACTTCATCATTTACGGCGGCGAGGCCGGCCGCAAGACCAACCAGGCACTGGTGGACTGGATGGCCGAGAAAGGGGAGGCGCCCGCTTTCCTGCTGGAAAGGGACTGGCGCACGTTCAACATCGAGCGCGTGACCCAGGAAGAGATCGACGTCATGGAAGCCCCCATTGCCGAGTTCTTCACCGGGGTCACCAAACGGGAGTTCTTCGAGGCCGTCACCGGCCGCGGCATGCTGGGCTACCCCGTGTCCACCGCCCAGGAGCTGCTGGGGGACCCGCAGCTCGCGGCCCGTGAGTTCTGGCAGGAGGTGGAGCATCCCGAGCTGAAACGCTCCATCACGTATCCCGGCGGGTTCGCCCGTTTTTCGGAATTTCCGTGCCGGATCAACCGGCGGGCGCCGCTCATCGGCGAGCACAATGGCGAGGTCTACGAGGAACTCGGGCTGGATGCAGGGGAGTTGGCGCGGCTGGAGAACGATGGGGTGATCTAGTGTCGCGTCCCGCAAATAAGTGGCATAATCTGCTGGTCTTTTTCGCCGTCGGCTGCGTTACGTCACCCCGGG